>CAXTUO010000417.1:0-4255 GCA_964247175.1 uncultured Acetobacteraceae bacterium
CTGCCGGCACAGCCAGCCGATGGCGAAGAACGCCAGGAACAGCAGCACCGCCGTTTGCACCAGCCCGATCAGGATATGGTTCAGCTTGAAATGGCCGAGTTCGTGGGCCAGCACCGCTTCCAGCTCCGCCTCGCTGTTGGACGCGATCAGCGTGTCGAACAGCACGATGCGCTTGGCCCGGCCCAGGCCGGAGAAGTAGGCGTTGCCATGGGCGGAGCGGCGGGACGCATCCATGACGAACAGTCCTGACGCCTGGAAGCCGCAGCGGCGCAGCAGGTCCTCGATCCGATCGCGCAGCGGGCCGTCAAGCGGGGTGAAGCGGTTGAACAGCGGCGCGATCCAGCGCGGAAAAGCGTCCATCAGCGCCAGCATGAGCAGAACCACGCCCAACCACGCCCAAACCCACCAAGGGCCAGGCTGACGCATCAGCCACAGAAGGCCGTAGAGCAAGGGCACGCCGAGGCCGAGGGACAGCGCGGCGCCTTTCAGCTTGTCGAGCGCGAAGGCGCCGGGTCGGGTGCGGTTGAAGCCGAACCGCTGCTCCACCCCGAAAGTGCGCAGGATGGCGAAGGGCAGGCCCAGCACGGAGGACACCGCGCCGGCCGCGACCAGGAACAGCACGCTGCGGGTGAGGCCGGGTGAAATCCACGATTGGACCAGGGCATACAGCGCATCGTAGCCGAACACCGCCCAGCCCAGCGCCACGGCCAAGCCGAACAGCGACGCCACAGCACCCAGGCGCAGACGCGCCCGCTCGTAATCAGCGGCCCGCTGATGGTCCGCCAGGCTGATCGCGTCGGCAAAGCCTGGCGGCACGGCGCCGCGGTGACGCGCCACATGGGCGGCCTGGCGGGCGCGCAGCACCAGGTCGAATGCCGTCGCGGCGATGGAGGTCAGGATGAACAACAGGAGCAGTATCGGCATGGAAGCCGATATAGGGGCGCGGCCGGGCGGTGGCGACGGGGGAACCTCGCACGGCATGCCCGGCCTCAGGCCTTTGCAAAACGGACGGGCGCCACAGCTTCACACCAAGCCACGCGCGTTGGGGCGAAGGAGAGTTTCATGCTGCTTGTTCTCGGTTGCGCCGTGTTGCTGCTGTTCATCGTGCCTTGGATGCTGCTCGGCTTGGGCCGCATGATCGAGAGGGCAACCAACGGCCGGGCGCGCGCCATGGCCGCGGAGACCGGTGCCGTCCGCCCGGGTGACGGGACGGAGCAGCCGGCTTGGTTCCGGCGGCCGATGCAGCCGGCGTTCAATGCTCCACGTCGGTCAGGGCGCCCGATTTACTGGCGCTGACGCCAGTTGCGGCGCGGCCCGAGACGGCGGCCAAAAACAGGGCGAGAAGAGCGGCTGGCAGCCGGGTCATGTCACCCGGGCAGCCGCTCGTGGACGATGGACCGGCGCCGCCCGTTGGCGGCGAGGATGGCGCAAAACAGGACCAGGAGGCCGACGGCATAGGGCGAGTATGCTTCTTCTTGGAACACGCCGTTCACCAAGCCGATCCAAAGCCCGATGAACAACAGGTCGGTCGGCGCCGCCCTGGGCCGAGGCGCCGTCCCGAACGGCGCTTTTTGCAGCAGCTTGACGAGGGCGGCGAAGACCGCAGCGCTTCCGATGCCCATCTGGTAAAGCATGACGCCCACCGCGCTTTCCAGCCCGACATCGGCGGCGCCGGCGTGCTGCATCTTCTCCCAATACGCCCTGGAAACGCTGGTGCCCAGGTTGCCGCCAGCCCCCAGCCCATGACCCAACGGGTTGGCCAGGAACCCATAAACGCCTCCCATGAAGCCCAGCGAATGGAAATCGCCGATCTCGATGCCGGTCCGGATGCCGTAGATGACGTAGAAAGCCGAGAAACCCAGGGTGGCGGCGATGACCAGCCGCTTGCTCTTCGAAAGGTACCATAGGATGTACAGGGCCGTGGTGATCGCGAACAGCACGGTCGGCCCCTTGACCCCGGCGCTGAAGCTCAACGCCAGCAAAACGGGCAACAACTCGAACCGCCCGAGGCTCATCGCCACCAGTTCGGAAATCGAAAGCACGTAGGCGTAGCTGATGCTGTGCATGTTGGGGCCGCCGAAGCGGAAGCTGCCTTCACCTCCTGCGACGAGGGGAGAGTTGAACCAGGCGCCGGTTTGCGATTCGACCACGGAATGCACGTCGAAGTAATAAGTGTCGGCACGAAGGCCGTCGTTCTTGAGATTGACGAAATCCGTGGCGTTGACCAGGTCCAGGTACCAAACCGGGTCTGCGATCTCAAGGGCCGTCATGATCAGGCCTATGAACACGGCGAGCAGGAAGCAGATAGCGGCCGTGCGATACCCCCACGATGATCCCAGCCGCAACCCGATCAGCAGGCTGAACAGCATGGCCGAGACGGACCGGAACGAGACGATGGCGGCGACCGGGCCTTGGGTAGCGGCGCCGATAACCATGTAAGCCGCGGCGACAGCGATCGCGGCCAGGGCGTAGTAGGTCAGGCGCTTCACCCGGCCATCGCTCGATCGGAGAAGGTAGGCGGAGAACGCCCCCGCCACGACCACGGCGCTGACGAACGATGATCCCGACAAGGCGACGTAGCTGTCGTGGCTCATGCCTGGGCTGAAGATCGAGACCAGCACGTTCTGGTACAAGACGACTTGCAGAAAGACGATGAACGCCGGCAACGGCTTGTTGAAGGCGAGCCACGCCAGCCCGGCCATGCACACCACGATGCACGCCGGGTTGATTTCCTTCACGAGAATGATGTGGCAGATCAGCCCCACGACGCCGATGGCTTGCCAAGCGAGAGCGTGGAGGATGGCTGCGGGCAGCGACAGCTCATGGTAGGGCAGCGCCAACGGTCTGGCCGGCGCGGCGGCGAAGCTGCGGCTAACGTAGGTCATGGCGCAAACCAAGTCGCGTGATACAGGATTTTGACATCAGGGCCAATTCGAAGCTGGTTGCCGGTTTCGCGCCAAATGAGACTCTTGCTGCCCCGGGATCAAACAACTTTTCTTGCAATTTCGCAATAAAAAAATGAGGGGGGATCATTGGGTGGAGCGGTGCGGTTCCCATGAACCTAATCCGCTGCCCTCCCCAGGGTCAAACGGCGGCCTGTAGCTCCGTGCCGTTGCAGCAAAGGCGGGTGCGCCGCCCGGACCCGGAGGAGCGTACATAGGCCATCGCGGCGGCACGGCTTGAAAAAGACCCCTTCTAAAGGCGACCCCATGCAATTAAAACCATCTTTTGTCAGCAAACGCGACGGTAGTTAAAGTTTTGTCTGTTGCCTGCCAAACAATGCTGAGCCACGGCCTTTCAGCATTGCGCCATTTATTCTGGAAACGTTATGGTTCATCGGTTCGCATTTCCCGCCGACTGATGGAGACCCGCAATGGCCACGGCATCCGCCCCGGCAAGCATCAAGCCGACCTTTGACGACGAGTTCAACACGCTGTCCCTGGACAACGGCTCCACCGGCACCTGGCAGCCGTCCATGTTCTACAGTCCCAACGGATCGACCGACCCCAGCATCTCCTCGTGGGAGATGAACCCATTGTGGGGACCGACCTCGGCCGCTGATGCCAACGTGTATTCGGTCAGCAACGGCGTGCTCTCGATGGGGATCAAGCCGACGCCCGCCGATGTCAGCGGCGCCGTCAACAACACGCCGTTCCTCGCCGGCGAACTCACGACGCATCGCACGTTCTCGCAGACTTACGGCTACTTCGAGACGAGCGCCAAGCTTGCCGCCGGCGCCGGGGTCGAGTCCGCCTTCTGGCTATTGCCGGAGGACGGCTCCTGGCCGCCCGAGCTCGATGCCATGGAGGTGCTCGGCAACAGCCCAACCACGCTGGTGATGACCTCCCATTCCAGCAGCGGCACCACGCCGCAATGGGCCACCATCCCCGATCCCACCCAGGCGTTCCACACCTACGGCGTCGATTGGGAGCCGGACAAGATCACCTGGTATTTCGACGGCAAGCAGATGGCGCAGACGGCCACGCCGTCCGACATGAACAAGCCGATGTACATGTTGATCGACACCATGACCGGAACGTCAGGCTCCTGGGTCGGAGCGCCCAACGCCGGCACGACCACGCAGATGCAGGTCAACTACGTCCGCGCCTATGCCTCGAAGCCGGACCTCTCGTCGGGCGGTTCGCCGGACCCGGCTGGCTCAACCGTCACGCCGCCTACCGTCACCTCGCCGTCCACCAGCGCCCCCCTGCCGGCGACGGACACCCTGGTGCTGAGCCTGTCGGAGGACGCCTGG
>CAXTUO010000418.1:0-4251 GCA_964247175.1 uncultured Acetobacteraceae bacterium
GACCAGACATGCAGCGCCACCATGAGCGGCGGCGGCCGGCGCGGCGCGCGGCTCATCGCGCACGCGGCGTCGGCGGCCCGGCGCAGCACGGCGAATGCGGCGTTCCGGGCCATCACCAGGTCCGGGTGCTCGCCGGACGGAAACTCGGCGTCGAACATGGCCGCATACACCGCCGGCTCCCGCCCGGCGAACGCGATGTGCGCTTGCGCCGCGCGCTCCAACGCGCCCAGCGGATCACCCTGCAACCCTGCCGTCGCAGTCGCCAGGTCCGCCGCAAGCGATTCGAAACCTCGGCGCGCCACCTCGGCGATGACCGCGCTCCGGTCGCGGAAATGGCGATACGGCGCCGCCGGGCTGACGCCCACGACCCGCGCCAGTTCCGCAATGGCAAAGCCTGCCAAGCCGCGCTCGGCGATCATGGCGAGCGCCGCCTGGATCAGCGCCTCGCGCAGGTTGCCGTGATGGTAGCGCTCCCGCCCGCCCGCCTGATCGTCTGCTGCCATGCATCAATCACTTACATCAGATGCCGCCCTGATGCACCGCCCTCCTTTGGCGCGTTGATCCATGGCGTGCCCGGCCAGGGTGGCCCGTCACAACGTCCAGCGCGAGTTGGCGCCCTTCGGACCGTCCCACCGGACCGAGTTCAGTCCCGGGCCGCCTCGCGCTGCAGCAGGTGGTCCGCATAACGCGCCCTGAGTGCGAGCTTGTTGAGCTTGCCCGTGGCCGTGTGCGGCAGCTCGTCCACGATCACCACGTCGTCAGGGAGCCACCACTTCGCGACGGCGCCGTCGTAAAGCGCCAGGACGCTGCCGGGATCGAGCGTGCATCCCGCCCGCGGCACCACAAGCAGCAACGGCCGTTCCATCCACTTCGGGTGGCGCGCGGCGATGATCGCGGCCTCCGTCACGTCCGGGTGGGAGACCGCGACGTTCTCCAGTTGGATGGAGCTGATCCACTCGCCCCCGGACTTGATGACGTCCTTCGAGCGATCGACCATCTCCGCATAGCCGTGGGGATCGATGGTCGCCACGTCTCCGGTGTTGAACCAGCCTTCGGCGTCGGCGGCGCCGTCCCCGCCACGGTTGAGGTAGGCGCGGCAAACCCAGTGGCCTCGGGCCTGGAGGTCGCCGAATGCCACCCCATCCCAGGGCAGCTCGGCCCCGGTTCCATCCACGATGCGGATATCGGTCCCGCACACGGCGCGGCCTTGCTTGAGACGGAGCCGTGTTGCCTCCGTGGGTGGCAGGTGCGCCGTTGCGGGGACCGGCGCGTTGCAGGTGACGACGGGACTGGTTTCGGTCATGCCCCAGGCGTGCTGCACCTCCACCCCGTACTCACCCAACGCCTCGATCAGCAACTGCGGACAGGCCGAGCCGCCGATAACGAGGCGTTTCAGCGTCCGCAGCCGCGCTCCGCTGGTCCGCAGTTCATGGAGCAGGCCGAGCCAGACCGTCGGCACCCCGGCGGAAAAGGTGACGCGCTCCTCGTTCAGCATCCGGACCAGGCTGGCTCCATCCAGGTGACGGCCGGGCAGGATCAACGCCGCGCCGACCATCGGCGCGCAGTACGGCAGTGCCCATCCGGTCGCGTGAAACATCGATGCGGCCGCCAACACGCGGTCTGTCGCGCGCAGGCCGAAGACGTCCGCCAGGTTCGCCGCATAAGCGTGCAGCATCGCGGAACGATGGCTGTAGAGCACGCCCTTCGGCCGCCCCGTGGTCCCCGAGGTGTAGCAAAGCAGGCTCGCCGTGTTCTCGTCGAAGCCCGGCCAGGCATAATCCGCATCGGCCTTCGCCATCAGCACCTCGTAGCTCGCCAGCGTCACGCCTGCGGGAAGCGGCAGGTCCGGAACCTGCTCGTCACCGCACATCGCGACCACCGCGCGCAGAGTCGGGACGCGGGAAACAAGATCAGGAATCAGCCCGACGAAGTCGATATCGGCGAACAGCACGCAATCCTCGGCGTCATGCATGATGAAAGCGACGTCGTCGGGCGCCAGCCGAGGGTTCACCGTATGGCAGACCGCTCCCATGCCGGAAACCGCGTAGAAAAGCTCAAGGTGCCTGTAGCCGTTCCACGCGAGCGTCGCGATGCGGTTGCCGGGTTGCACGCCCATGCCCTGGAGGACCCGCGCGAGGCGACGTGCCCGCTGCTCCACCTCGGCAAACGTGCTGCGGTGCAGGCTGCCGTCCGCCAGCGTCGAAACGACCTCGCCGCGCCCGTGGTGCCGCGCGGCGTGCGTGATGATGGATGAAAGCAGGAGCGGCCGTGGCTGCATCAATCCAAGCATGACGCCTCCCGTGGCCGGCAGCATCACGCGGCTGTCCGTCATCGGCGCGCGTCGGTCCCGGCCTGCATCGGCGACGTTAAGTCGGAGTTAAACGGTGTTCCAGGACAATCGTCGTTGGCGAGACCCGGCCCCGCGGCTACCCGGCGAAGCGCACGCGGTCGCCGACTCGGACCCGGCCCGGCGCCTGCACCGCGCAGTAAACGCCCACCTCGTTTCCGAACCGCTGCACGACGGTTCGCAGCACGCTCGCGTCACGCCGGGCGGTTGCGGGGTCGATGGCCACCATGGCGCAGCGCGGGATCGGCCAATCAAGCCGCAGGATCGGCGGATCGGGATCATCGCCCAGCACCAAGGCGCGGCCCAGCCAGTCCCGTTCGGTGACGGCCGGGTCATCCGGGGCGATCACCAGGTTGGAGCGGAAGCGGTCCAGCGCCACCGGCGCGCCATGCGCCTGGCTGATCGCCTCCCCGGTTGTCGTCGTGACAATGGAAACCGGCATGGCGTCGAACGCCCCGCGCCCGAGCCGCAGCAGCCGCACCGGCCCCTCCAAGGTTTCGGCCAGGCATTGCGCCAGGCCTGGATCGTCGATGGCGCGGTCCGTGCCGTCCGGCGCGGTGACGCGCACCCGGGCCAGCCTGGGACTCTCGGGATCAGAGTAGCGCGCCGCGTGCAGCACCAAGTCCGGGATCTGCCGTCCTGTCAGCCAGGGAAAACCCGAACGGTCGTCCGCCCTGCAGAAAGCGTACTGCCGGTCGCCGTGCAGCCCGGTCCAATGCAGCACCGCCGCGTCCAGCACTTCGGCCCGCATGGACTTCACGGGGTAGCGCCGCAGGGCGACAACCCGGCCCAGTGACGCCGGCCGTTGGCCTCGTGAGGTCAGGGCGTGATCTCAGGGGCGTCGCAGGGCGCCGTGATGACCGCTTCGGCCGGCAGGCCGCCTTGCGCGTATTGGTCCAGCCGCTCCCGGAGGCTGCGGTACTCGCCATCAGCCTGCTGCTCGTGGCAGGTCATGCTCATGCCGTCCAGGCGCATCGGCAAACCGCCATGCGTCTCGACCATCTCCTCCACCATACGCCGCGATTTCGCCAACTGGATGCGGGTGCGCTGCTGGAAGCGGGAGCGCGCCTCCGGGGTGAAAGGGCATTGCGCGAACCGCTCGGTCAAGGCACGCCGGAACAGGCGGCCGGCCAGCGGGTCGCCGCAAGCGTCGAAGGTGTAGGACGAGGTGGCGAACGCCCGCTCGAACGCTTCCGGGTGGTCCAGCGCCGGCCCGCCTGGTGGCGCCGCCGCGCCGCAAAGCGCGAGCGCCAGCAGGCCGGCGAAAGCCCTGGGGATCGAGGGGATCACTCGTAGGCCGCCAGGAACTGGGCGAGCGCCGTGATGTCGTTGTCGCTCAGGCCGGACGCCGCCTCGGTCATGGCGGCAACCCCGACGCTGGGCCGGGCGCCGGAACGGTAGTCCGTGAGCGCCTTGACCAAGTAATCCCGGTTCTGGTGCGCGATCGCCGGCGCGGCCTGGTTGCCGGCGAAGGTGTCGGTGTGGCAGGAGGCGCAGCGGTGCTGCTCGGCCAGCCCCGCGCCGGCCTGGCGGAGCGCCGGGTCAACGTCGGCCACCGGCGGCTTGCCCGCCGGCAGCGACGCGAAATAAGCGCCGATGTTGCGAACGTCCTCGTCCGACAGGTCGGCCGCCATCGGCCCCATGATCTCGCTGGCCCGGCGGCCCGACCGGAAGAATACGAGCTGCCATTGCAGGAACTTGTCCCGCTGCCCGGCCAGCGAGGGGATCGCCGGGTTCTCCGACACGCCCTGCGCGCCATGGCAAGCCTGGCACGCCTCGGCCCGCGCCTGCCCGGCCGCGATGTCGGCCGCCGAGGCCGGGGTGGCGGCCATGCCCAGGCCCGCCGCGAGCAAAGCCCATGTCATTCGCATCCGACCATCCATGCCCATGCCGTAAGATGCAAG
>CAXTUO010000419.1:0-4239 GCA_964247175.1 uncultured Acetobacteraceae bacterium
AGGCAAGCCCGTTGATCCCGCGTGCGACCTCGATCCGATCCTGGCCCGGCGTGAAATCGCCGATGACGATCCGGCCCTGGACGCCGTTGCCGAAAACGAACACGTCATGGCCGGCGCCCCCCAGCAACGTTTGGTTGCCGCTGCCGGCTTGGATGTGGTCGCCCCCGTCGCCGCCCATGAGCAACTGGGCGCCCACCCCGCCGCGGATCGTGTCATCGCCGGCGCCCCCAAGCACCGTCTGCTTGCCAGTGCCGGCCTGCAGCAGGTCTTGCCCGTCGCCGCCCATCAGGCTTTGAAGGCCAGAGCCGCCCTGGATCGTGTCGTCGCCCGCGCCGCCGTCCAGGATCTGCGTCCCGGTCCCGCCATGAAGCACGTCCCGCCCGGCGCCGCCGAGCAGCGTGTCGGAGCCGATCCCGGCAAACAGGGCGTCGTTCCCGTCATCGCCTGAAAGGAGCTGGTTGCCCTGGCCGCCGTAGATCGTGTCGTTCCCGTCTCCCCCGAACGCCTCCAGGTCATGGGGATCGGGCACCAGCGCCCAACGCCCGTGGTCAACGCAGGCGACGATCTGTTCTGGTTCTTGCCAGGCGACGGCGGCCGTGGTCGCTTGGACACCCAGGAAATAGTCGTTCTCCGGCTCCTGCCCGGCTCCCAGATCAACGGCGCCGGTCGCAGGATTCCAACTGCAAGATCCGTCATCGGCGATGCCCAGGGAGTCGCCTTCCGTGAACCCGAAGGAAAGGCTGGAGATCGGCGCGTCGAATGGGGCGCTGGATGAGACGCCGTTGATTGTGGCAACGCCGCCTGCATGGCTCGGGCCGGATACCGAGCTATGCCCATCGGCGCCATCCGTCGTCACGACATAGGAGTTCCCGGGATCAGGAACCCATTTGAAGCTGACGGAGGTCTCGACCCGGATCAGGTCGTTGCCGGAACTGTCGCCCTCGACGCCGATGATTGGCGCTTCGGAACCGTCTGCCGTGCTGCTTGCCATGGTGCCTTCCCGGACCGTGCGACCAGCCACAGCTTCTCAGGATTGCAGCTTTCGCGCACTCGGTGGTTCGTCATGTCTTGTCGGACCGGCCGCGACCTTCGAAGTGCGCCCTCGTCACCATCCCCGCCGTGGATGACCCCGGGTCAGAGCCGAAACCGGGTGGCGAGCTGCTCCGGCGTCACGTAGTCGCTCGTCGGCTCCACCTGCATGTCGGCGACGTGCCGCGCGAGGCCGATCTCGGTCAGCGACCAGCCCAGCATGGTCCGCACGTGCTCGTCATAGCGGTCGCTGAGCGCGGTGGAGCCGGGATCGAGGTTGGTGATGAGCACCAGGCCGGTCGGCGGCGCGTCCAGCGTGGTGAAGGACAGGTCGGGCCGCGCGCGCCGCAGCAGCCGCGCAGTGCGCCACACGTCCCCGGCCCACCACCACCGGCGATGCGGCATCACGGACGGGCGGGACAGGGCGTCGCGGTCAGCCATCGGTTCCTCGACCGGCAAGCAGTCATGCAGGATGATGACCGAGTTCCGGGCGCAGTGGCGCTCGGTATTGATGAAGTCGCGCAGCAGGAACTCGCAGTGGTGCATCCCGTCGAGGAAGGCGAGCTGCACCTCCTCCCCCAGGAGCGCGGACGGGTCGTGCTGCCCGAAGAACAGGTCCGACTCCATGCGGAACAGCAGCAGCCGCGGCTTCGCCACGATGCGCTGCACGAGCTGGATATCCCCGAACGAAAAGCGGGGATCGACTGCAAGCGAGGCGCAGCCGGCGAGCGCCAGGCTTTCGCCGGTGCAGGTGCCGACCTCCAGGTAGTTCCGCGGCTGCAGGACCTCGTGCAGGGTTTGCAGCACCTGGAGGTAGCCGTGCCCGGCGAAGTCCGGCAGGCTGTTGGCGTCAGGTTGGGTCAAGCACGGCCTTTGCTCGGTCAGGCGCTGCCGAAACGTCGGGACGGCGCCAGCATGGTATATCCCGTAACGACCGCCGGTCAACCCGAGGCCCGCCGCCCGTGACAAGGAGACCGTTACGTTATACGTGACGCCTGGACACGACGATGGAGGCCGGCACGGCCATGCTACGTGACGCTCGACGCCAAGGCGAATGCGCCGTTGCGCTGCGAGTTGGCGGCCGTCATCACTACCTCTGCTTGCGGGAAGCCGTTGTGGTTACCGGGGTCGAAACTGTATTCGCCGAACACGCCGGGAAACGCGGTCGTCCAGTTCCAGGCGCCGGTGATCGCGTCCGGCGTGCTGGCGCCGCTGCGTTCCACCGCGGCGGCGACCAGGCGCACGGCGTCGTAGCCGCAGGCGACCCACCACAGGCTCGTGTCGTGCAGCGTCACCTTCGCGGCGGCGAGCTTGGCGACGAAGGCCTGGCTCCGCTCCGGCAGCTTGCCGTCCTCGCCGACGCTGCAGCTCCGGCAGCCCAGGGTGAACACGCGCTCCCAGTTGCCGGGCCGGTCCAGCAGGCCGCGGATCTCGTCGGCGCCGAGCGAGGGATGCCCGACGATGGGCACGTTCCAACGCAGCGCCCGGCGCACGTTCATCAGGCGGGACAGCAGGCCGATGCTGGCGCTCCAGGCCACCAGCACCTCGGCGCCGGCGGCCCGGGCGTGCAGCATGTCGGGCGTCACGTCGGGCCGGGTCGCGTCGATCAGCGATTGGCTCACGACGCGGGCGCCGTCCCGGTTGAACGCCGCGGCCGATGCCGCGACGGCGCCCGTGCCATAGACCGAGGTGTCGCCGAACACCGCGACCTCGCGCACCCCCAGCGTGTCCAGCACGTAGCCGCGCACCGCCTCGTCCCATTGGCTGCTGCTGGGCGCGATGCGGAAGACGCTTGGATACTTCGCCGGGTCGATCAGGCTGTCGGTCACGCAGGGATGGAGGCAGGGCATGCCGACGTGGGCCACGATCGGCAGGACCGCCAGCGCCTCGTTGGAATTGGTCGGCCCCCAGATGGCATGGACCTTGGCGTGGCCGATGAGGTCCTTGGCCGCGTTTGCCGCCCGGGCCGGGTCGCCCTGGGTGTCCCGGGTGACGAGTTCGACCCGGCGCCCGCCCACGCCGCCGCCCGCGTTCAGCTCGGCCGCGGCAAGCGTCACCCCGCGGTTGAAGCCGATGGCCGGCACAGCACTTGGCCCGGTCAGCGCCGCGAGCCAGCCGATGCGGAGCGGCTCGGCCGATTGGGCGGCTGCGAAGCCGAAAGGAGCCGCCGCGGCGCCCAGCACCAGCGTTCGGCGTTTGACCATCGGTGTCCTCCTGGGACATTGCCCACGGCCCGGGGCGGATCATGAACGAGAGTGCCTTGGGACCACAGGACGTGAACCATGATGCCGCCGCAATCCCGGGTCATTCATGGGCCTTAAGGTCTAGGCAAGTCCAGGCCGGGCGGCAGGCGGGGCTGGGAACACGTATGCGGCGACGGGAATTGATGGCGGGCGCCTTGGCGGCGGGGCTGGCACCCCGGGCTGGACTGCGGGCGGCCGAGCCGGGAACCCAGCCCTTCGACGCGCAGACGGTGCGGACGATGGCCCGCGCCCTCGCCGGCGCCGCGTTCCAGCCGCCGGACACGAAGCTGCCCGAGGCGCTGGCCAAGCTGACCTACGACGCCTACCGCACGATCCGCTTCGACCCCGCGCAATCGCTCTGGCACGGCGCCGGACTGCCGTTCGAGGCGCAGTTCTTCCACCGCGGCTCGCTGTATGCCAACCGCGTAGATTTGTATGAGGTCGTGGACGGCCAGGCGCGCCCGCTGCGCTACCGGCCCGAGCAGTTCGACTTCGGCGCCGTGCCGCGCATGGGGGACGACGACCTCGGCTACGCCGGGTTCCGCCTGCACGGCGCGATCAACCGGGCGGACACGATCGACGAGATCGCCGTGTTCCTCGGCGCGAGCTACTTCCGCGCCGTGGGCAAGGGGCTGCTGTATGGCCTGTCCGCCCGCGGCCTGTCGGTCAAGACCGCCGACCCCGGCGGCGAGGAGTTCCCGGCGTTCAAGGCGTTCTGGCTCGAACGCCCGCAGCCCGGCACCAGCAGCATCGTCGTGACCGGCCTGCTGGACAGCCCAAGCGCCTCGGCTGCCATGCGCTTCTCGATTCGGCCCGGCGAGGACACGGTATTCGACGTGGAGCTGGCGCTGTTCCCGCGCGAGGACATCGCCCAGGCCGGCATCGCCACCCTGACCAGCATGTTCCTGTTCAACGCGCTGGACCGCGGCGGCGCCGACGACTACCGCCGGGCGGTGCATGACAGCAA
>CAXTUO010000420.1:0-4227 GCA_964247175.1 uncultured Acetobacteraceae bacterium
CAGAAGGTGATCCTCGTGCGGCTGCGCCTGACGGGCTCCGGGCGCCTGCTCCCACGCGATCAGCGAACGGTCTCGTGTCGCACCGTCCGTCATCGCCTCGCGCAGCCATGCGTCGAACGCCTCGGTGGCGGGATCAAGGCCATCGCCCCCACCCATGAAACCGCGCATGTTGTGGTAGGTCTGGCCGCTGCCGACGATCAGCACGCCCTCTTCGCGCAGCGGCCTGAGCGCGCGGCCGATGGCGAGATGCGTCGCGGGATCAAGCCCGTGCTGGAGCGACAGTTGAACGGTGGGGATGTCGGCGCGGGGGAACATGACCTTCAGCGGCACGAACACGCCGTGGTCCCAACCGCGCGATGTGTCCGAACTGCTTTCGATCCCTGCTGCGCCGAGCAGGTCGCGGACCCGCATCGCGAGGTCCAGTTCGCCGGGAGCGGGCCATGTCAGCCGGTAAGTGTGCGCGGGGAAGCCGTTGTAGTCGAACAACAGCGGCGGTGCGGCCCCGGCGTTGACGGTCGGGCGCGCCGTTTCCCAGTGTCCGGAAACGACGAGGATGGCACGCGGAGCTTCGCCGAGCGTCTCGGCGAACCCGCGGAGGTACGCCTCCAACTCGCTCCACGTGTCCCGCATCGGGCCGGGATCGAGGAAGAAGCAGGGGCCGCCCCCGTGGTTGATGAAGTAGGTTGGTTGCATGGCATCAATCTAAGGTCCACGCGGCCTTGCGGGAGCGATCAAATTGTGATGGTTTCCATCGGCGGAGATGATAGGTTGTGATCGGCACCCTCAGCCTCGACCAGTTGCGCGTGATGGTGACGATCGCCGACACCGGCAGCTTTTCCGCGGCTGGCCGGAGGCTTGGACGTGTGCAGTCGGCGGTCAGCCAGGCGATCGCGACGCTGGAAGCGATGCAAGGCGTCGCGCTGTTCGACCGCAGCGGCCATCGGCCGCAGCTTACCGAGGTCGGGCGCGTGCTGGTCGATCAGGCAAGGCTGGTGCTGGCCAGCGCCGCACGCTTCGAGGCGGTGGCGGCCGGGACGCGAGAAGGGCTGGAACCCGAGCTGGCGCTCGCGATCGACCCGCTGGTGCCGACCGCGCCGCTGATCGACAGCCTGCGCGCGCTGGGGGAGATCTTTCCCGACCTGCCGGTCAGCTTCTCGACCGAAGGTCTTGGCGGCTCGCTGCGGCGGCTGCGTAGCGGCTCGGCGGCGCTCGCGATCTGCCTGCTGCTTCCGGCCGTGCCCGAGGACATCGCCGCCTACCCGCTGCTGCGGGTTGCCATGCAGCCCGTGGTGGCGCCTGGCCATCCCTTGGCGTCGCTGGGACGCTCCGCGACGCGCGGCGACCTGGAGCCTCACGTCCAGCTCGTGCTATCCGATCCGGTCGATCCCGGCGGCGCGGCCTACGGGCTTTCAAGCGCCAGGCTGTGGCGCTTCGTGGACCTTGACCGGCGGCTCGACTTCCTGCTTGCCGGCTTCGGATGGTGCCGGATGCCCGATCATCTCGTCGCGGCGCCCATTGCCGAAGCGAAGCTGGTCGCGCTCCGGATCGAGGACGATCCGACGCCCGTCGAGGGACTCATCATCTACGCAGCACACCGGCGGGACCGCGCGCTGGGACCTGCCGGCCGTTGGCTGCTGGACAGGCTGCGACAGCGTCTCGCAATCGCTTGAGCCGATAGCTCCAACCGAAACGGATGGCCGTTTCGGGCTGCATGCTTTGTGGACTGAACGGCTAACCCGGGTCGGTTGCAGTCACCAGGCCGAACAGCTGCCGGCAGAGTGTATTTCCTGAGGTGTCCTGCCATCCAACGCAGGCACGTCCCGCAGCTTGGCAAGCATCCCGTCCAGCGCTGCCGTGTCGCCCTCTGCCGCCGCCCGTTCGTCAGGGCTGAGCGGCACCTCCTCCAGCAGCCGCGTCACGGACGCCCGCGTCCCGACCGCCAACGCCTTGGCCGAGGCCTTGGGCAGGTTGAACGAGCATCCTACGCAGGCCATGCGGTGCGGGCAGGTGCTCCAGAAAGCGTTGGTGCAGTAGGAGTGGCTGAGGTCGTAGAACTTCCACGGCGCACCGTCCCGGGCCGCGCCGCTGAGCACGGCCACCTGGTCGATCAGCACCCTGACCATGTGCGCCATCTGGTCGGCCTTGGCGAACGAGCCGGCAAGTTGGGTCGGCCTGACCCGGATATAGTGCATGGTCGACTTGGGGTTGCTGTGCCCGCACCACGCCATCAGCTCCGGCAGCGTCATGCCCTGCGGCACGCTGGCCAGGACCGTCACGGTCGAGGCGCGCCCGCGGTGGCTGGTGATCGCGCCCATGGTGTCCTGCAAAGGCAATCCAGCCTTGGCGCACAGCATGGGGATGATGGTGCGGTTGAGGATCGTCTTGCCCGGGGGACGCCCACGCACCTGGAACAGTATCTGCACGCGCTCGCCGGTCACATCATCCTCGCTGGTCCCCTGCTCCGGACGAACTGCGGCCCAGGCGTCGATTCGCTCCTTGACCGCCAGGGCGACAGGCTTGGTATGTGCCCTGGACGTCTTGCCCGCCGGCACGTCGAGGTAGCAGAGCGTGCCGGCGGGCGTGACGCCACCAGCCTCATCCACCACGGCATCGTCCTGTGCCCGCGCGCAGCCCAGGCGCAGCCGCAAGATTTCATTGGCGCGAAGCCCCACGTGGGTCCAAATGACCGCGATCCATACAGGCCGACGATGCCGACCACCGAGTAGATCCACAGCGCCGGGTAGAGGTGGGTCCCGTCGTAGCCGCCGTTGAGGTGCAGCAGGCCGAGACACACCGTGAGATACGTGCACACGGTCGCGCCGACCACGGCCGGTCCCGGCTTTCCGGCCCAGGTCAGCCTCAGCGTGACCAGCAGCCAGAACACCGAGGCAGTGTTGATGGCGAGCACCTGCCAGGGTGGTGCCGCGGTGGCGTAGCCAGCAACGACCTGGGCGCCTGTGCCGAGCGCCGCTATGCCCACGCCGAGGTACAGCACCTGGCAACGATAGGTGCGGACGTAGTTCTCGCCCGCTTGCAGCTCCTCGGCCGCTTCGGCCGCGGCCTCCGGCGTTCTCCCACGCTTGAGGGCGGCTTTGCCCAGGTTCTGCAGAGATCTGACCATGGCCTTGCCCGCTGTGTGCCGCGGGCGCGCACCGTGCACGACCCGTCACGCGCTTTATCGGAGGACTTGGTTGCCATAACGTAAACGCCGCTTGCGCCTCAGCCGCCTGGTTCCGTGCCGGGGCGAGCGGAACCGGCGTGCGGCAGTTCCTGGTCCAAGACCCGGGCGGTGATCTCATTCGCCTTTCCCAAAATCTTGGCTTCGTCCGGCTGTAAGGCCCGACTTGCCATCACCAGACATCCTCGGACTTTTGGGTGTAGGCCACCGATTGGGATGCCGCCCTTCTCACCGATGGAGAGGTCGTGAATGACATCCTGCTTTCTGAGCCGATTGAGATTTATTCTATCGCGCACATTTGCGGTTGCGACAGAAACAGAAATTCTGCCAAGCTCTGCGGGGCATAATCAGAAACCAAGAAAGGTTCGATCATATGGACGGGGAAGCGGTGCGCGTGGGTTTGGACGAGGCAGATGCCTCGTTGAACCGGAAGATCGACTCGATCCAGCCATCACAGGACTCCCGACGATACATGCGGATCGTCGCTGCCATCGCCGCCATCTGCGGTGGCCTTTACGGCTACGACACCGGCATCATTTCCGGCGCCCTCTTGCTGATCACCCGGGAGTTCCACCTCAGCAACACCCAGCAGGAGATGGTCGCGTCCGCGATCCTCGCCGGCGCGGTGGTCGGCGCGCTCGTTTCGGGCTGGCTGTCCTTGAAGTACGGGCGGCGCACCACGGTGAAGATCGTCACCGCCGTGTTCGTGGTCGGCGCCATCGCCTGCTCGCTGTCGCCGAGCGTAGGGGCGCTGATCGCGGCGCGGGTGTTCCTCGGCTTCGCCGTCGGCGGCGCGACCCAGGTGGTGCCGATGTACATCTCCGAGCTCGCCCCGGCCAACAAGCGCGGCAACATGGTGACGATGTTCAACGTCGCCATCGGCATCGGCATCCTGTTCGCCAACATCGTGGGCTCCCTGCTGACGGACGTGTGGAGCTGGCGCACCATGATCGTCATCTCCGCGCTGCCGGCCGGCTTCGTGTTCGTGTGCATGTTCTTCCTGCCGCGCAGCCCGCGCTGGGCGGCGGAGAACATCGGCATGGACGAGG
>CAXTUO010000421.1:0-4220 GCA_964247175.1 uncultured Acetobacteraceae bacterium
CAGCCAGTTCAACCGCGCGACCCAGGCGCAGCGGCAGCCCGGCAGCTCGTTCAAGCCGTTCGTCTATCTGACGGCCCTGGAAACCGGCTTGTCGCCGAGCCAACGGGTGCTGGATGCGCCTTACGTGCAGAACCTTGGGGCGCAAGGGCAGTGGAAGCCCAACAACTACGGCCTGACCTTCAACGGGCCGACGCCGATGCGGATCGCACTGGAGCGGTCGCTGAACCTCGTGACCGTCCGCTTGGCGGAGAAGGTGGGCATGGAGGCCGTGGCGCAGACGGCGGTCGCCTTCCACGTGGTGGACGGCATGCCGCGCGTGCTGCCGGCATCGCTCGGCGCGGTGGAAACGACGGTGCTGCGCCAGGCCGCCGCTTATGCCGGGCTGGCGATGGGTGGCCGGGAGGTCTTTCCGTCGATGGTGGATTCCGTGCAGGACCGCGACGGCCGCGTGATCTGGCGGGCTGGCGGGCTGGATTGCCATGGCTGCGGCGATGCCGGCAAGCCGCCGGTCATCGCCGACCTGCGCAAGCAGGTGGCCGACCCGGCGAGCACGTTTCAGTTGATCACGATGATGCAGGGCGTGGTTTCGCGTGGGAGCGGGACCGCGGCGGGCGCCGGGCTGAACCGCGCCATTGCCGGCAAGACCGGGACCAGCCAGGATTTCAACGACGCCTGGTTCGTGGGCTTCACGCCCGACCTGGTGACGGCCGTCTGGGTGGGCTTCGACGACAACACGAGCCTCGGCGACAAGGAAACCGGCGGCTCCATCTCCGCCCCGATCTGGCACGACTACATGGCGGCAGCGCTCAAGAACCGGCCCTCGCTCGCGTTCCGGATGCCGGATGGCGTGAGGATGGCGGCGTGGGACAGCGGCAGCGGCCGGACCACCGATGCGTGGAAGCCTGGCCAGGAACCCGGCGGGTCGCAAGGCACCATCGGCGGCGGCGACAGCACCAGCGGCGTCGCGGTCAGCGAAAACCCGGGCCTTGGCATCGACAGCGGCGTGGGCGGACTGTATTAGCGGCGGCCCAGAAGGCGACATGCGATGACGACCGAATCCGAATCCTTGAACCAGCAGCTCAAGCAGACCTTCGCGCTGCTGAGGAGGCATCTTTGACTGGGATGCCTCCATCGCGCGCCTAGACGAGCTCACCGCGCTATCCGAAGACCCGGCGTTGTGGAACGACGCCACGGCGGCGCAGTCCTTGATGCGGGAACGCAACCGCCTGGCCGGCGCCATCGAGGGTTTGCAAAAGCTTGAAGGCGAGGCTGCCGACACGCTTGACCTGATCGACATGGCCGACGCCGAGGATGACGGGGCCATGGTCGCGGACGGCATGGCGACGTTGCGCACCCTGCTGGAAGAGGCGAAGCGGCGTGAGATCGAAAGCCTGCTGTCCGGCGAGGCCGATGGCCGTGACGCCTTCCTGGAGGTCAATTCCGGCGCGGGCGGAACCGAGGCGCAGGACTGGGCCGAGATGCTCGCCCGCATGTATTCCCGCTGGGCCGAGCAGCACGGCTACAAGGTGCAGCTCATGGAGCAAAGCGAGGGCGAGCAGGCCGGCATCAAGTCGGCGACCATGCAGGTGAGCGGACCCAACGCCTATGGCTGGCTGAAGACGGAGGCCGGGGTGCACCGCCTGGTGCGGATCAGCCCGTTCGACAGCGCGGCCCGGCGGCAAACCAGCTTTGCCAGTGTCTGGGTTTACCCGGTCGTGGACGACACCATCGAGATCGAGGTGAACGAGAGCGACCTGAAGATCGACACCTTCCGGGCCAGCGGCGCCGGGGGCCAGCACGTCAACAAGACGGAAAGCGCCATCCGCATCACCCACATACCCACCGGCATCGTCGTGGCGTGCCAGACCGACCGCAGCCAGCACCGCAACCGGGCCACGGCGATGACCATGCTGAAAGCCCGGATGTATGAGGCCGAGCTGCAGCGCCGCGAAGCCGCCGCGACCGCGCAGGAGAATGCCAAGACCGACATCGGTTGGGGCCATCAGATCCGCAGCTACGTGCTGGCGCCTTACCAGTTGGTGAAGGATCTGCGCACCGGCGTCGAAACCGGCAACCCCGCCGCGGTGCTGGACGGGGCGCTGGACGGGTTCATGGCCGCCGCCCTGGCAGCCCGCGTCGGCGCGACGCGCAGCGAGGCAAGCGCCACGGCGCAATGAATTGCAACCCGTTGCGCCTGATAGGCTGGCCAAACGGCAATAACGATCACTGGAAAAAGCCGCGCCGCCGCTCCCTGCCGCATAGGCGTGCGTGTCGAACGGAACCCTGTTCGGGCCATGACGTTCATTACGCAGCGGCATAGCGCCGCGAGGGAGCAAGCTCATGGTTGACGAAAACCGAGTGCAGGGCGCCTGGGACAAGACCAAGGGCGCCGTCAAAGAAGGCGTGGGCAAGGTCACCGGCGACGAGAAGCTTCAAGCCGAGGGCAAGGCCGACAAGGTTGCCGGCAAGGCGGAAGGCGCTGTTGGCGGCGCGAAGGATACGGTTCGCGACGCGGCTAACAAGATCTAGCTTCTGACGCGAGAAGATACGGAGCGGGCGCCTTCACGGGCGCCCGTTTTCGTTGGACCCCTCCCATTCCCGCCGCGCGTTTGCCATATCTCGGCACATGCAGGTGAGGTGCAGGGTTGGTTGATCGGGAAAGCTACCGCAACGCAATGGCCCGGCTGGGAGCCGCCGTCAGCGTCATCACATCCGACGGGCCGGCGGGCCGGTGCGCGTTCACCGCGTCCGCCGTGTGCAGCGTCACCGACGATCCTCCGACCTTGCTGGTCTGCATGAACCGCAACAGCGATTCCAACGAGGCGTTCAAGGCCAACGCCGTGCTTTGCGTCAACACGCTCGCGGCTTCGCAGGAGGCGTTGTCGTCGATCTTCGCCGGCTTCACGCCGCATACGATGGAAGAGCGGTTTGCCCAGGCGGATTGGATCACCTTGGAGACGGGCGCCCCGGTGCTGTCCGACGCCGTGGTGTCATTCGACTGCCGCATCGCCCAGGTATCGGAGATCGGCACCCATAACGTGTTCTTCTGCGAGGTCGATGCCATCCGAGCCAGCGGCGCGCACGAAGGACTGATCTATTTCGGCCGTTCCTATCACCGCATCACGGTGACAGCTTGAAGGAAGGCCCGGGACATGCCCGGGCCTGAGACGTGTGTCAGCTTAAAGCTCGGAATAATTCCCGTTCTTCCAAACGTAGAACACGTAGTCTGCCGCGGTGATGTCGCCTTTCTTGTCGAAGCTGATCGGCCCTAGCACGCTGTCCCAGGGCTGCCCGCCATGCAGGACATCGGCAACCTTCTTCCCGTCGATGCTGTTGGCTTTCTTTGCGGCCTCCGCCCAGATCTGGATCGCGCCGTAGGTGTAGAGCGTGTAACCCTCCGGGTCGAAGCCCTTCGCCTTGAACTCGGCCACCGCCGCCGCCGCCGTCGGGCGCTTCCGAGGGTCGGAGGGAAAGGTCATCAGCGTGTTCTCGCCGGCCGGGCCGGCGATCTGCCAGAACTCGTTGGTCACCAGCGCATCGCCGCCAACCATCGTGACATTCATGCCCTGTTCTTTGGCCTGACGGGCGATCAGCCCGGTTTCCGTGTGGTAGCCGCCGACGTAGATGACGTCGATCCCCGCCTGCTTCATGCGGCTGACAATGGCGGAGTAGTCGCGCTCGCCGGGGGTGTAGGCGGCGTAGAGCGCCTCCGTGGCCCCATTGGCGTTCAGCGACTTCTTGGTCTCGTCCGCCAGGCCTTTGCCGTAAGCCGAGTTGTCATGCAGAATCGCGATCTTCTTGCCCTTGAACGTCGTCGCGAGGTACTTGCCGGCAACCAGGCCCTGCTGGTCGTCCCGGCCGCAAACGCGGAAGGTGTTCCAACTGCCGTTGTCGGTGTAGGCCGGGTTGGTGCTGGCCGGGCTGATCTGCAGCACGCCTTCCTCGGCATAGACCTTGCTGGCCGGGATCGAGCTGCCGGAGCAGTAATGCCCGGCCACCACCGCGACCTTGCGGCTGGCCATCTGGTTCGCCACCGACACCGCCTGGCGCGGATCGCAGGCGTCGTCGCCGACCTCAAGCACGAGCTGCTGGCCGTTGACGCCGCCGGCCTTGTTGATGTCGGCGACGGCCTGCTCGGCGCCGGCCTTCATCTGCGCGCCGACCGCGGCGTAGTTCCCAGTCATCGGTCCCACGGTCGCGATGCGGATCTGCGCCTGTGC
>CAXTUO010000422.1:0-3700 GCA_964247175.1 uncultured Acetobacteraceae bacterium
ATGCGCCTTTCAGACCCAGGCTTTTCCACCCGTGCGATCTCATGCGTGAGCCCTGACCACTACGGGCCGCTGGCCGGCTTCACCGACTCCGACGTCCTGACCGGCTACCTGAAGCAAGGATCAACCACGGTGTTTGCCGTTCTTGCGGCACGCCGCCACGCGTAGGCAGTGTAGGAGGCATCGAGATCGCAATGCTCCTTGCTCGACGGCGAGGGCGCGTTGATGATCGTGGCCAGCGGGATGAAGCATGACGATTGACACCGTCAGGCTCCGGCCCGCTTAGCGCGGCTTTGCTTTGGCTTGGCCGGAGTCGCAGCAGCAGGATCGAGCTTCCTCGGTGCTGTCCATCCCGCACGCCCCAAACTGTCCGCCAGGGTCGAGCGCGCCACCTCCAACGTGCGGCACACGGAAGCCTTGCTGGCGCCTCCGTTCAGCGCCGCGATGATCGCCTCCATCTTCTCCTGATCGATCGCGGGCGGGCGACCGCCCCGCCGCCCGCGTCGCTTGGCTGCGGCTAATCCCGCCAGCACCCGTTCGCGGGTGAGCGCCCGTTCGTACTGGGCCAGTGCGCCGAACAGGGAGAACATCAGTTCGCCATGCGGCGTGGTCGTGTCCATCGGGTCCGTCAGGGACCGGAACATGACGCCACGCTTCTTGAGGTCGCCCATGATGTCGAGAAGGTGGGGCAGGGAGCGTCCGAGTCGGTCCAGCCTCCAGACCACGAGGACGTCGCCGCGCCGCAGGTCGGCCAGGCATGCCTTCAGCCCGGGCCGGTCGTCGCGCGCGCCGGACACCTTGTCCTGATGCAGGTGCCGTTCGTCGACGCCGGCGGCGGTCAGGGCGTCGCGCTGCAGGTTGACCGACTGGCGGTCGTCGGCCGAGGAGACACGCATGTAGCCGACGAGCATGCACGGAAAACCCTTCGAAGCGGGTTGTCGCGCACAGCGCCAATCCGCAAGGGTTTGTCGCACGCTTTTCCGGGGGTTTGAAGGCCCGAATGTAAACGGTCACGGTCAGTGGCGGAATTCTGATCGCGGTATTTGTCGCCGGGAGCGGCGATGGTCGGCGTGGGGAGGCGTTCGAGCAGTTGGCCACGCATCGGCGGGGGTTCGTGCTGCGGATGGCGGGAGCGGCGGTTCAGCGGTTGGCAGTCCGTCCTGATCGCGGTCGGCTGAGGACGGCGCTGAGCGCTTGCGTCGCGCAATCAAGCCATAAGCAGGTTTGTGGAGCATAGACAAAATGACTGGTTGTGTGACAAAGTTCCGAGATGGGCGGCGATGCCGGCGGAATGTCACCTAATCGGTCGGATAGGTGACAACAATCCAGCACGTGCCTGCCACTCGACCCGGCTCTGCCTTCGAGGTAGATCCATACCACTCAAGGAGGACGTGCCATGGAGCATTATCGGGTCCAGATTGCGGCGAATGGCCGGATGGTGCTGCCGGTCGGATTGCGCCAGCAGCTCCATGTCGAGGGTGGCGGGTTGCTGATCATCCGCGAGGACGAGGGCCGCCTCGTGCTGGAAAGCGTGGACGACGCCGTCCGCCGCGCCCAGGCCCTTGTGCGGCGGTATGCCCCAGGCGCCCAGGGCGTCACGGACGAGCTGCTGGCCGAGCGCCGGGCCGACACCGCGCGTGAGTAGCCCTGCCGCCGGCAGCCCCGTCGTGCTCGACGCCTCGGCCGTGCTCGCCCTCTTGTTCGAGGAACCTGGCGCCGAGGTGGTGCGCGCGCATCTGCGCACCGGCGTGATCGGGGCGGCCAACCTGGCCGAGGTGCTCGCCAAGCTCTCCGACCATGGACTGCCCGCGCCCGAGGCGGCCCGGGCCGTCACCATCCTCGGCCTGGAGGTTGCGCCCATGACCGAGGCCCAAGCGCAACGCTCGGCCGAGCTGCGGCCTGCCACGCGCACGGCCGGGCTGTCGCTCGGCGACCGCGCCTGCTTCGCGCTTGCCGCTGAGCTGGGTGTGACGGCGCTCACCGCAGACCGTGGCTGGGACACGGTGGCCGGGCCTGCCGGCGTCAGCGTCAAGGTGATCCGGTGAGGGCCGGTCCATGCTGATCGGCTACATGCGGGTGAGCAAGGCGGATGGCAGCCAAGTGCTCGACCTGCAAAGGGATGCCCTGCTCGCGGCCGGCGTGGACGCGCAGCATCTTTACGAGGATCACGCCTCGGGCAAGCGCGACGACCGGCCTGGGCTGGAAGCTTGCCTCAAAGCCGTGCGGTCCGGCGACACCCTGGTTGCGTGGAAGCTCGACCGGCTCGGGCGCGACCTGCGCCACCTGGTCAACCTCGTGGGCGACCTCACCCAGCGCGGCGCGGGCCTGCGCGTGCTCGCCGGCGAGGGTGCTGCCATCGACACCACGACCGCCAACGGCCGTCTCATGTTCGGCTTCTTCGCGGCGTTGGCCGAGTTCGAACGCGAACTGATCGTCGAACGCACCCGCGCGGGCCTGGCATCTGCCCGCGCCCGGGGCCGCAATGGCGGACGCCCTTACAAGATGACCGCGGCTAAGCTCCGCCTGGCCCAGGCCGCCATGGGCCAGCCCGGCACCAAGGTGGGCGAGCTGTGCACCGAGCTGGGCATCACCCGGCAGACGCTCTACCGGCACGTGGACCCAAAAGGTGTCTTGCGGTCGGACGGCGAAAAGCTACTCGGACGCAAGGGGAAGAGCATGCAGCACGCTGGGCCAGCGTAGGGATATCGAGATGCTCACGCCCCTTCGCTTCCGCACCTACCGCCACCTGTTCGCTGCCCAGGTCATCGCGCTCTTCGGCACCGGACTTGCCACCGCCGCTCTCGGCCTGGTTGCCTTACAGCTCGCGCGCGCGGAGGCCGGCGCCATGCTCGACACCGCCCTCGCGATCAAGATGGTCGCCTATGTCGGCGTGGCGCCCATCGCCCGCGCCTTCGTGAAGCAGCTCCCCCGCCGCGCCATGCTGGTCGCACTCGACTTGGTGCGCGCGGCCACCGGGGCGCTCGCGCCCATTGCCCTGCTGTCCGTGCTGTGCAGCCTGCCGTCTGAAGCGTCCCGAGCCATAGAGCCGGTGCGGCCGCTGGTGCTGGAGCGCACGATCCCGCTGCCCGACGTCTCGGGCCGCATCGACCACATGGCGGTGGACCTGCGGCGCGGGCGCCTGTTCGTGGCCGAACTGGGCAACGGCAGCGTGGACACGGTGGACCTTGCGTCGGGCAAGGTCGTCCACCGCGTCGCCGGGCTGAAGGAGCCGCAAGGTGTCGGCCATCTCCCCGGCGCCGACCTGCTCGCGGTCGCGAGCGCCGGCGATGGGTCGGTCCGCCTGTTCCGGGGAGACGACCTGCAATCGGCGGGCACCGTCGCGTTAGGCGAGGACGCCGACAACATACGGCTCGATCCAAGGACCGGGCACCTGGTCGTGGGCTACGGCGGTGGCGGCCTCGCCACGCTCAATCCAGCACAACGGTCTGTCGTGGGCACCGTCAAGCTGCCCGCCCACCCCGAAGGGTTCCAAATCGACCCGGACGCCAGGCGCGCCTACGTGAATGTGCCCGATGCCGGCCAAGTCGCGGTCGTGGACCTCCAAGCCGGCAAGCTGGTCGCAAGCTGGCGCGTGCCGGACGGCCTGCGGGCCAACTTCCCGATGGCGCTCGACGCCGCATCCGGCGTGCTCGCCACCGTGTTCCGCAGCCCGGCGCGGCTGGCCCTGCTGGATGCAGCAACC
>CAXTUO010000422.1:3710-4214 GCA_964247175.1 uncultured Acetobacteraceae bacterium
GGCCAGCCTTCCTACCTGCGCCGACGCCGACGACGTGTTCTTCGACCCAAAGCGTCGGCGTCTTTACGTCAGCTGCGGCGAGGGCGCCGTCGACGTCGTGCAGCAGGACACGGCCGGCGACCGCCTGCTCGCGCGCATCCGGACGCAATCCGGCGCGCGCACCTCGCTGTTCGTGCCCGAACTGGACCGGCTGTTCGTCGCCGCCCGCGCCGGCCTGCTGGGGACCGACGCCGCCCTCCTCGTGTTCCGGCCCGCGCCCTAGCCCCGCCTCGCTTGAAGCCCGCCCGGGGCCAGCTCGGCTGGCCTGCGGGCGAGGCGGCGGAGGTGCCCTGGTGGGCCACGCCGGCCCAGCCCTCGGAAGCATCAGCTCACGGCGAAGCGCACCGTGGCCGGCTTGCCGCCAACCGTGAGCTGCAGCACGGCCGTCATCTTGCCGGACACTGGCGCGGCCAGCTTGCCGGTCACGCTGTTTGCCTCGCCGGGCGCCAGCGCCACCTCTTCCCG
>CAXTUO010000423.1:0-1187 GCA_964247175.1 uncultured Acetobacteraceae bacterium
GCCACGTCGTGACGGCGTGGACCTCGTGCCCGGCTGAGGCCATGAGCGCGGCATAGACCGAACCCATCGCGCCGCAGCCGACGACCGCTACTTTCGACATGACCGCTTCCTCAAAAAGCCAGGCTCCTTTCAAGAGGATGGTGGACATGGAGGGGGTGTGTCCGACCGGCACCGACTCCATAACAAGTGCGGCTCGGATGCAAGGCCCTCAAAGGGCGATGTTGCGCCGCGCGCCTGGGACGGCTACGCCTCCATCGCCGTCTGGGACGCCGCGCCTTCCGGGATAGGCCGGAGATCCACCGGACGCTGGCCGGGTGAGCGGGACATCAATCGCCTATGCTTCCGACCGGCGCGCGAGGAGGTCCGGGCGCTCGAACACCGCGGGCAGCAGGTCCGTGCCCAGGCCCGGCCCCTCCATCGGCAGCACGTAGCCGTCCTTGATGACCGGCATCACCGTGACCAGCTCCCGATACCAGCCGGTGTAGAAGGCGCGCACGCTTTCCTGGATCAGCGTGTTGGGCTGGCTGAACGAGGCGTGGATGCCGGCGATGAAACCCACGGGTCCGACGCAGTCGTGCGGCGCGAACGGGCGGTGGTAGGTGTCCGCCATCGCTGCGATCTTGCGCCCTTCCGTCAGCCCGCCGGTCCAGCACAGGTCGGCCATGACGACGCCCATCGCGTCGCGGTCCAGCATCTCCTTGAAGGGGAAGCGGCTGCCGAGCGTCTCGCTCGCGCAGATCCACACGTCCGTGGACCGGGCCAGCTCCGCGAGCGCCTGGGGCGAGTTCATGCGGATCGGGTCCTCGTACCAGGTCGGGCTGTACGGCTCGAGCCACCGCGCGATCTTCTTGGCCATCGGCAGGTTCCACAGCGAGTGGAACTCGACCATGATCTCCATCCTGTCGCCCACGGCGCGGCGGATCTTCTCGAACGGTGCGATGGCCGCCTTCAGCTCCGCCGGGCTGATCGTCAGGCCGTCGTTGGCGATGGCGGCGGGGTCGAACGGCCAGATCTTCATGGCGGTGATGCCGGACTCCAGCAGGCTCTCGGCCACCGCGTCCGCGCGGGTCATGAAGCCATGGAGGTCCTCGAAGGGGCCGGCCGCGGCGTCGAAGTTCCAAGTGGACACCGGCTTGATGTCGTGGGACCGCACGTAGCCGTATCCCGCGCAGGTGTTGTAGATGCGC
>CAXTUO010000423.1:1197-4184 GCA_964247175.1 uncultured Acetobacteraceae bacterium
GTGCATCCCGTCGTTCTCGATGGCGGCCGGGTCGAAGGGCCAGATCTTCATGGCGGTGACGCCCTGCTCCAGCAGGCTCTCCGCCAATGCGTCGGCGCGGGTCATGAAGGCGGTCAGGTCCTCATACGGCCCGGCGGCCTCCGCGCCGGGGTTCCAGTTGGACACCGGCTTGATCTGGTTGGACCGCACGTAGGCGTAGCCGGCGCAGGTGTTGTAGATGCGCTGCCTGTCCCGGCACAGGCCGCCCAGCATCTGGTGCACCGGCTGGCCGCAAACCTTGCCGAACAGGTCCCAGAGCGCGATGTCCACGGCGGAGGCGGCGCGGTATTCCACCCCGGTGGAGGACTGCGCCATCGGCAGGTTCAGCATGTCCCGGTGGATCGCCTCGATGCGCAGCGGGTCGCGGCCCAGGAGGCGCCCGGCGAGCGTGTCATGCACGTGCGCCTCGACGGCGCCGGCGCCGTAGAACGTTTCGCCCAGCCCGATCAGCCCGGCGTCGGTGTGGACGCGGACCCAGATGACGTTCGCGAACTCGGCCGTGCGCAGCGTTTCGACCGCGGTGATCCTCACCGGCATCCTCCCTTGCGGCGTCGGCCCGTTGCAGCCTTGGCACGGCAGGCCCGTGCGGCAGCCTGCTAGGCTTCGATCAGCCGGTCCAGCGTGATCGGGAAGCTGCGGACGCGCACGCCGGTCGCGTGCCAGACCGCGTTGGCGATGGCGCCCACCGTGCCCGTGATGCCGATCTCCCCCACGCCCTTGATGCCGAGCGCGTTCACGTGGAGGTCCTGTTCCTCGACCAGGATCGCCTCGATGCCCGGCACGTCCGCGTTCACCGGCACGTGGTACTCGGCGAGGTTCGGGTTCATCGGGCGGCCGGAGCGCTTGTCCACCACGGCGTGCTCGTGCAGGGCGAAGGACACGCCCCAGATCATGCCGCCATAGTACTGGCTGCGGACCATGCGCGGGTTGACCACGGTGCCCGCGGCGAAGGCGCCCACCAGCCGGGTGACGCGCACCTGGCCGAAATCCGGATCGACCTTCACCTCGGCGAACACCGCCCCGTGCGCGTGCATGGCGTAGGCGGACTGCGCCGCCGGGTCGGCCGCGCCGGTGCCATGCCCTTCGATCTCCGCAACGCCGGCGCGGGCGAGGATGTCGGCATAGCTTTCGCTGCGCGCCTCGTCGTCGCGGCGATGCAGCCGTCCGCCCCGCGCGATCACGCCCGCATTGCCGGCGCCGAACAGCGGGGAGCGTTCGTCGCCCATCGCCAGGTCCGCGAGCTTGGCGATCACGTCCGCCCCGGCGCCGTGGATCGCCACGCCGACCGTCGCCGTGTGGGCCGAGCCGCCCGCGATCCCCGCATCCGGCAGGTCGGACGTGCCGGAACGGAACTCCGTCCGCTCGGGGTCGAGGCCCAGCGAGTCCGCCGCGATCTGGGCGAATGCGGTCCACGCGCCCTGGCCCATGTCGTGCGCCCCGGTTTCCACCACCCCCGTGCCGTCCTGGCGCAGCACCGCCCGCGCCTGGCCCTGGAACATCAGCGCCGGGAACGTCGCCGTGCCCATGCCCCAGCCGACCAGCAGCCCGGCCTCGTCCCGCATCTGCCGCGGCGCCAGGGGGCGCTTGGCCCAGCCGAACCGCTCGGCGCCCTGCTCGTAGCATTGGCGCAGCGCCTTGGAGGAGAACGGCTTGCCGCTGAGCGGCTCCACGTCGGCGTAGTTCTTCAGCCGGAACGCGAGCGGGTCCATGCCGCAGGCCAGGGCCATCTCGTCGATGGCGCTTTCCAGCGCGGCGCTGCCCGGCGCTTCGCCGGGTGCGCGCATGAACAGCGGCGTGCCCGTGTCGATCCGCACCGCTTCGTGCGAGATGGCGATCGCCGGGCTGGCGTAGAGCGTGTGCGAGGCGCTGGCCGCCGGCTCCAGGAAGTCGTCGAACGTGCTGGTGGCGGTCTTGGCGTGGTGGCTGAGCGCCGTCAGCGTCCCCTTGCTGTCCGCGCCCATGCGCAGCGTTTGCCGGGTGGGCGCGCGGTGCCCGACGGGGCCGAACATCTGCTCGCGCCGCAGCACCAGCTTCACCGGGCGGCCCACCAGCCGGGCGGCCATGATGCCGAGGACCTGCGGCCCCGAAACCAGCCCCTTGGAACCGAAGCCGCCGCCGAGGAACGGGCTGCGGATGTGGATGCCCTCCGGTGCCACGCCGAACAGCCCGGCGATGCGGGCCTGCGCCATCGCCATGCCCTGGCTCGGCGTGTCGATGGACAGGGTGTCGCCGTCCCAGGCCGCCACGATGGCGTGCGGCTCCATGGCGTTGTGGTACTGCGCCGGCGTGTCATAGACGGCCTCCATCCGCACCGACGCCGCCGCAAGGCCGGCCGCCACGTCGCCGTGGTTCTCCTCGGCCGGGCTGCCGGCGCCGACGGCCGGCGGCGCGAAGCTGTCAGCCGAGTCCAGGCCCGTGCGCGCCGGCTCGGCCTCGTACTGGGGGGCCAGCAGGGCGGCGCCCTCCGTCGCGGCCTCCAGCGTGTCCGCCACCACGACGGCGATGGGCTGGTTGGCGTAGCGCACCGCGTCGTTCTGCAGCAGGTCGAGCCGGAACATGAACGGGTGGTCCTTCGCGTCCGGGTCCTGCGCGAGCTTCGGCGCGTTCGCGGGTGTCATCACCTCGATCACGCCGGGATGGGCGCGGGCCGCCGCCACGTCCAGCGCGGCAACCCGGCCGCGCGCGACGCTGCTGACGGCGAGCACGGCATAGGCCATGCCGGGCGGATGGTTGTCGGCGGCGAACCGGGCGGCCCCGGTCGTCTTGAGCACGCCTTCGCGCCGGGTCAGCGGCTGGCCGATGCTCGACCCCATGCGGAGATGCGCGGGGGCTTGCGTAAGCGTGATCTCAGGCATGGGTGACGGCTCCGGAGAAGGGGGAGGCGGGGAGGGCGGGCATGCGCTCCGGCGTGCCGGCCGCGGCCAGCGCGAGGGCGCGCGCGACGATGC
>CAXTUO010000424.1:0-4154 GCA_964247175.1 uncultured Acetobacteraceae bacterium
CCGCCGCGGCGGGCCTCGCGGTGGCGGACGAGCTGGCGCTGGAGATCGGCGGGTCGCCGGCCCGCGGCGCGGTGGCGCTGCGCGTGCAGCCCGAAACGCGGCTGGACCTGGCGCTCGCGGCCGGGCGGCTGGACCTTGATGCCTGGCTGCCGGTGCTGTTGCGCGGGACCGAGACCGCCATGCCGACGGGCATCGACCTTTCCGCGGAGGCCGCGACGCTGGCCGGCGGCACGCTGCGCCGGCTGCGCGGCGCCTTCGACCTTGACGCGGAGGGCGTGACGGTGCGGGACGCCGCCGCCTCCTTGCCCGGCGACGCGCAGCTCAGCCTTTCGGGCCGGCTGCCCCATCCGGCCCGTGCCGAGGGGGCCGCGCCCCGTCCGGCGCTGTTCGAGGGCGCGGGCCGCCTCGCCGCGCCGGATCTGCGGCGGACGCTCCGCTGGCTGGAGCCGGTGCTGCCGCCGGGCCTGGGCCGCTTGCCGCCCGAGGTGATGCGGTCGGCTGACCTTGCGGCGAAGGTCTCCGTGGGCGCCGGCCAGGCGTCGCTGGCCGAGCTGCATGGCGTGCTGGACGGCGACCCGCTGACCGGCGGGCTTGGGATCAAGCTGGGGCCGCGGCTGTCGGTGGGCGCCGGGCTGTCGTTCGACCGGCTGGCGCTCGACCCCTGGCTGCTCGACCTGCCGACGCTCGCGACGCCGGCCGGCATGGTGGACGCGATGGGCGGCGCCGCCGCGCTGGACGCCGACCTGCACCTGCAGATCAGCAGCGCCACGTGGCGCGGCCTGCCGATGGGCCCGGTCACCCTCGACGCGCAAACGGAGGCCACGCGCCTCACCCTGCGCCGGCTGGAGGCCAATCCCGTGGGGATGCGGCTCACCGCCTCCGCCACGGTGGGGGAGGGGGGGCGCGTGTCCGAAGGGCGGTTGGAGGTGGCCGCGCCGGACCTCACCTCCTTGCGCGCGGCGCTGCCGTCCGAGCTGCCGCCGGAGGCCGGGCCGCTGCTGCCGCTGCTCCGGGGTCCCGGCTCGGCCTTGCTGCAGTTCAACGGCCCGCCCGATGCGCTGATGGCGAAGCTGACGATGGACGCGTCGGACCTCCGGGTGGAAGCGCAGCCGACGCTCAACCTGCTGACCCGGCGCTGGACCGGTCCGGCCACGCTGCGCCATCCCGGCGCGCCGCGGCTGCTGGAGCAGGCGGGGTTCGGCAGCAATGCGGCTTGGCTCGGCGACGGGTCGCTGTCGCTGCGCGCGCAGATCACCGCCGCCGAGGGGCGCGCGGTGCTGGACCATTTCGACCTCGTGGCCGGCACGCTGCGGGCCGCCGGGCAGCTCACGGTTGAAGCGCCAGGGGGGCGGAGCCGCCCGCGCGTGTCCGTCGCGGGCCAGGTTGCCGCCGAAACGCTGCCGCTGCCCCTGCCTTATCTGCGCTCCACGGACCCGCTCCCCGTCGCCGGCTGGTCAGGATGGCAGGTGGACATGCGACTGGATGCGGACGAGGTCCTGCTGGCGCAGACGCCGGCCTTGCAGACCCTTTCGGCAGAGCTGGCTTTGCGGGAGGGCACGCTCGCGGTTCCGCGGGCCACCGCGCGGCTGGGCGACGGCACGGTGTCCGGCAGCGCGACCTTGGTGGCCGATAGCGGGCCGCCGCGCCTGGCCGTCCAGGCCGACATCGCGAACGCGGTGCTGGCCGGCGCGGCCCTGGACACGGCGGTGGACCTGACGGCAGGCTTGGTCGATGCCAAGCTGGACCTGACGGCGGCCGGATACAGCCCGGCGGCGCTGCTTGCGACGCTGTCCGGCTCGGCCGTGGTCTCCATCCGCGATGGCGAGGTTGCCGGCTTCGACATCCCAGCCGCCCAAGCCGCCCTTGCCGACCCGGACCGCCGCCGCGTCCCCGCCGAAGCGTCCACCGCCTTGACCACGGGGGCGTCGCCGTTCAGCCGGCTCGATGTGCCCTGGCAGGTCCAGCGCGGCGTGCTGTCCGGGGACGGCAGCCTGGCCAGCCCGGCCGGCCGCGCACGCTTGTCCGGCAGCATCGACCTGCTCGGCGCGGCGGCGGACTTGCGCGTTGCCATCTGGCCCGATGTGCCCAACGAGCCGTCCGGGCCGGAGCTCGGGCTGCGCATCGCCGGGCCGGCCGCGGCGCTGGCGCGCACGCCGGAGCTTGCGGGCCTGACGCTGTGGCTCGCCGAACGGCCATGAATGGCGCCGGGCAGCCTCCAGTGCTGGACGCCCAACGCTCAGTGTTGGACCGGCAAACCGCTGTCGAGCACTTCGAACATCACCGCCACCAAGTTGGAGGCCGTCCCGGTGAAGCCGGCGCGGTCCGCGTCCTGCGCCAGGCTGAGCAGCCGGTCGGCGAGCATCAGCGGGCTGAACGGAACGCGTTCGGTCGGGGCTGCGGGCACGTTCGAGTCCATGACTTTTCTCTACAAAACCGCGACGGCCATTCGTCACGCTAGCATAATGTACATCAACTTCTTGCGAAAGGGTTAAGCCCGCTGTTGCAAAGCGACAATTCTTAGCGCCGAGGCCAAAGGCTGGCCCGGGCTGCGCTCCGCATCGACCTGTGCCACCAGCGCGGACAGCGACGCGCTGCGCCGGGCGGCGATGTCCGACAGCGCCGACCAGAACTCAGGCTCCAACGCGACGCTCGTGCGGTGGCCCGACAGGCTGAAGCTGCGCTTGACCAGGCTCAAGCGGGGGCCGGCTCGGTCATGGCGCACCTCTGCCCTGCAAACGCGCAACGGCCCACTCGGCGGCCTCGGCCACCACGGGATTCGCGTCGGCGCGCAGGCGTTCCGCCGCGGGAAGCAAAGTGGGGTCGCCGGAGTTGCCGATGGCGGTCAGCACGTTGCGCACGAAGCGGTCGCGCCCGATGCGCTTCACCGGGCCGCCGGCAAACCGGGCGCGGAACCCGGCGTCGTCCAACGTCGAAAGCTCCGCCAGCGCCGGCGCCCGCAGGTCGTCGCGCGCTTGCAGCTTGGGATGCGCCGCATGGGCGAAGCGGTTCCACGGGCAGGCGGCGAGGCAGTCGTCGCAACCATAGATGCGGTTGCCCATCAAGGGCCGCAGCGCCGGTGGGATCGGCCCGGCGTGCTCGATGGTGAGGTACGAGATGCAGCGCGTCGCATCCAAGCGGTACGGCGCCGGAAACGCATTGGTCGGGCAGGCGGCCATGCACCGGGCGCAGGTGCCGCAACGGTCGGCATGGGCCGGGTCCGGCGGCAGGTCGAGCGTCGTCAGCACCTCGCCCAGGAACAGCCAGGAGCCGTGCGTGCGCGACACCAGGTTGGTGTGCTTGCCCTGCCAGCCCAGCCCGGCCTGCTGCGCCAGCGGCTTCTCCATCACAGGGGCGGTGTCCACGAACACTTTTACATGGGGCCCGAAACGGCTGGCGATGAACGCGCCCAGGTGCTTCAGCATCCCTTTCACGACATCGTGGTAATCCCGGTTGCGGGCGTAAACCGAGATATTGCCGCGGTCCGGCCGGGCCAGTGCCGCGAGGGGGTCGTCATCGGGCGCATAGGACAAACCAACGGCGATGACGCTGCGCGCCTCGGGCCAAAGCGCCTGCGGGTGGGCGCGCTGCTCCGCGCGCTCCGCGAGCCATCCCATGTCGCCGTGCTGGCCGGCGGCGAGGAACGCTGCGAGCCGGGTCCGCGCCTCCGGTCCCAGGGCAGCCGGGGCGAAGCCCACGGCGTGGAAGCCCAATTCCAGCGCCTTGTCGCGGATGCGCTGCTTCACGGTGTCATCGGACATTGTCATTGTAGCTCTCAGCAAAGCCGCGTTGCTGCGTAAGCGTCAGCCGTTGCAGGGCATGCGCGCCGTAATGGCTGATAGGCCCGCTGCTGCCCGGGGACAACGGCGCGCTCCTGCCAACGAAAGATGGGGACGGGCAGCCTGCGTTCCCTGCGCCGAGTGTCGGCGTGGCCGAAGGCCTCTCTGCGAGGGAGCCTTGGCTATAAGACTGCCGGCCTCATCCGTCAGAAATCGTAAGCGCCTGATGTCACGGATGCCCGGCGGACTGCAACTCTCGCTGGCTTCGTCTGGACCGCGCGGGCCGTCTTGCGCACCGGGGGGCACTGCGGGAGCGCTTGGAGCCTGATCTGGCGAGCCAGGTAGCGACGGTAAGCCTCTGCCGGGTGCGTATCTCCT
>CAXTUO010000425.1:0-4127 GCA_964247175.1 uncultured Acetobacteraceae bacterium
ACCTGGCGCGACGTGTTGTCGTTCAGGTCCTTGTTCGCCCGCGCCCGGAACAGCGCCATCACCGGCGCGATGGCCGGGCGGGAGGCCACGGCGTCGCCGGCGAAGCTCGACCGGCTGAACACGCCCTCCGCCAGCGGCCCGGCGGCGAGGAGGAACGCCTGCTCCTGGAACCCCGCCGCCTGCGCCATCACCGCGTGCGGCTTGTAGCCAAGCTCGGACAGGCTGCGCATCAGCAGGATGGCATCCGACGTGTAGCTGGACGGCATCAGCACGTCGGCGTTTGCCGCCTTGAGCCGCTGCGCCTCCGCCGACAGCGACGGCGAGTTGGCGCGGTACTTGATGTCGGCGGCAACCGTCATCTTGGCCCCGGCGGCGAGCTTGCGCTGCACGGCGCTGCTGTCGGCGCCGAAGATGCTGTCCTCGTAGAACAGCGCCACCGATTTCACGGGGTGCCCGGTCTTGCGCCCGACCTCCGCGAAGAAGTCGAACATCGCCTGCGTGAACATCTCGTCGTGCGGGCTGGTGCGGAAGAACCATTTGAGGCCGCGCTTGTGCAGGCTGGGCGAGGAGTTGTCCATCGACAGGTACGGCACCTCGTACCGCTCCGCCACCTGGCTGATGGTCGCGGCGGTCGCGCTGGTGTAGCTGCCAACCAGCGCCACGACGTGGTCCTGAGTGATGAGCCGCTCGGCCTCCACGCGGGCCTTCTGCGGGTCGTTCTGGTGGTCGGCATAAACGACGCGCAGCTTGGCGCCGCCCAGCCGGTCCAGCCCGCCGCCCTTGCCCATCAGCATCGGCAGCGGGTCGTGCGCGCCGTTGATGATTTCAAGCGTCGTGTCGATGGCGGCGCGGGCATCGGCGCCGATCTGCGCCGCGTTGCCGGTCAGCGGATAGATCGCGCCAATCACAACATCTTCCGCGGCACGGGCAGGCGGAACGGCCCACAACAGCACGGCGACGACCGCGACAACGAAACGCTTCATGCCCACCCCTTCCAGATCACGTGCCGGCAGTGAAGCACGCGGCGTGCCGCCCTGCACGCCAAGCGTTACAGAATGGGGGTGGGACCGGGGGAGCTGCTGGGGCGAACGACGGGTCTCGAACCCGCGACATCCAAGACCACAACCTGGCGCTCTACCAACTGAGCTACGTCCGCCACAGCAGGCGCGCGGTTTACGGCGTTCAGCCCGCCGCCGTCAACCGGGCTGTGCCGCCCTGCCCCCGGAAATGCCGGGAAAGGCGGCCCACCGCCTCGTCCAGCAGCGCGTCCTGCTTGCAGAAGGCGAAGCGGGCGTAATGGCCGGGCGCGTCCCGCTCATAGAACGCGGACACCGGGATCGCCGTGACGCCGGCCTGCTCGGTGATGTGCCGGCAGAACGCCGCATCGTCCCCGGCGAACCCCAGCCGGCTGAAATCCGCCGTCACGAAGTAGCTGCCCATCGCCGGCAGCACGGCGAAGCCGACGCCGGCGAGACCTGCCGACAGCCGGTCCCGCTTCGCCGCCAGCGCCGACGCCAGCCCGGCGAAGTACGCGTCGTCCAGCCCCAGCCCCACCGCCACTGCGCGCTGCAGGTTGGGCGGCGTGGTGAAGGTCAGGTTCTGGTGCGCCTTCGCGACGATGGCCGAAAGCGCGGCCGGGCTGGAAACGTAGCCCACCTTCCACCCCGTCAGGCTGAACGTCTTGCCGGCGCTGCCGATCCGCAGGCAGCGGTCGCGCAGGCCCGGCAGCGTCATCAGCGGGATGTGCCGCCAGCCGTCATAGGTCAGGTGCTCATACACCTCGTCGCACACGGCGTAAGCGTCGTACTTGACCAGCAGCTCGGCAATGAAGGCGAGTTCGGCCGCGGTGAACACCTTGCCGCAGGGGTTCATCGGCGTGTTGAGCAGGATCGCCTTGGTCCTGGGGCCGAAGGCCGCGGCCAGCTCGGCGCGCGGCAACTCCCACCGCGGCGGTAGCAGGCGCACCAGGCGCGGCACCGCGCCGAGCATGCGGACCACGGGCAGGTAGGTGTCATACAGCGGCTCGATCAGCACGACCTCGTCGCCGGGGTTGAGCAGGGCCATCAGGCTGGCGGTGATCGCTTCCGTCGCGCCGGAGGTGACGACGACCTCGGTATCCGGGTCGATGGGGAGGCCGTAGAACCGCTGGTTGGCCTGGGCGACCGCCGCCCGCAGTTCCGGCACGCCGGTCAGCGGCGGGTACTGGTTGCGCCCGTCCCGCAGCGCGTCGGCCGCGGCCTGGATGATGTCCGAGGGTCCGTCGGTGTCCGGAAAGCCCTGGCCGAGGTTGATGGCCCCGTGCCGTGCTGCGAGGGCGGACATCACGGTGAACACCGTCGTTCCGGTGGCGGACAGCATCTGGTTCGCAGGCTTCAAAGGTCGGACCTCCAGCTCAAAGGCAAGGTTCCGAGTATGGGTCCAACCGAACATCGCTTCAACTTGCCTACAGGTTGGGCAGCCATGCCGCGCCGTGCCTCCTTCCGGCACCATGCGGCGGCGCCGCCCCTTGCCGGGCCGCCGCGCATTGCCGGCTGGCACGCTGCGTGCAAACCTTCGGAGCCGTCCCCCCATGGGCGGCCTACGCAGCAAGGGAGGACGCGGGGCTTATCGCCCGGCGCGGCACGCATGAAGAAGATCGAAGCGGTGATCAAGCCGTTCAAGCTGGACGAAGTGAAGGAGGCGCTGCACGAGGTAGGGCTGCAGGGGATCACGGTGGTGGAGGCCAAGGGGTTTGGCCGCCAGAAGGGCCACACGGAACTGTACCGCGGCGCCGAGTACGTCGTGGACTTCCTCCCCAAGGTGAAGATCGAGGTCGTCTGCGAGGATGCGGTGGTGGAGCGCGCCGTGGAAGCCATCCTCACCGCCGCACGCACCGGCCGGATCGGCGATGGCAAGATCTTCGTGAGCCAGATCGAGGAAGTCATCCGCATCCGGACCGGCGAGCGCGGCGAGGACGCGATCTAAGCCCCTGCTTTCCGGAAGCGCCCCGCTTCCCGGAGGCGCATCAGGTCTTTAAACGAACGAACATCCAGGCCGCGTCGGGCGGCCTGCAAGCAAAGGGATAGAGAACCAGGATGGCAATGGAGCCCAATTCGCCCGAAACCGGCACAGGAAGCGGCCCGGCCCCCGGCAGCGTCGCCCATGTCATGGAGATGATGCGCGAGAACTCCGTGGAGTACGTGGACCTGCGGTTCACCGACCCGCGCGGCAAATGGCAGCACACGGCGCAGCACGTCTCGACCATCGACGAGGACGCGTTCCGCGACGGCATCATGTTCGACGGCAGCTCGATCGCCGGCTGGAAGGCGATCAACGAGAGCGACATGATCCTGATGCCCGACCCAGCCACGGCGGTCATGGACCCGTTTGCCGCCAAACCCAGCCTGATCCTGTTCTGCGACATCTTCGAGCCGAGCACCGGGCAGCCCTACGCCCGGGACCCGCGCAGCACGGCGAAGAAGGCGCAGGCCTACGTGGAAAGCAGCGGCGTCGGCGACACCGTGATGGTGGGCGCGGAAGCCGAGTTCTTCATCTTCGACAGCGTCCGCTTCGGTGTCGGCCCCAACTCCAGCAGCGTTTCCATCGACAGCGTCGAAGGCCCTGGCGCCAACCTCAAGGACTTCCCCGAGGGGAACATGGGCCACCGGCCCACGGTCAAGGGCGGCTACTTCCCCGTGCCGCCGGTGGACAGCGAAAGCGACCTGCGGGCCGAGATGCTGTCTTCCATGGGCGAGATGGGCTTACCGATCGAGAAGCACCACCACGAGGTCGCGCAAAGCCAGCACGAGCTGGGCACCAAGTTCGGCACGCTGCTGAAGATGGCCGACCAGATGCAGATCTATAAGTACTGCGTCCACAACGTCGCCCACAGCTACGGCAAGACGGCGACGTTCATGCCGAAGCCGATCTATGGCGACAACGGCTCGGGCATGCACACGCACCAGAGCATCTGGAAAGACGGCAAGCCGATGTTCGCCGGCAACGGCTACGCCGACCTGTCGGAAACCTGTTTGTACTTCATCGGCGGCATCATCAAGCACGCCAAGGCCTGCAACGCCTTCACCAACCCGAGCACCAACAGCTACAAGCGGCTGATCCCCGGGTTCGAGGCGCCGGTGCTGCTGGCC
>CAXTUO010000426.1:0-4120 GCA_964247175.1 uncultured Acetobacteraceae bacterium
AGGGCCGAGCTTAACCAGGCCGCCAAACTGTCCAACAGGACGGGTCCACCTCAGTACCTCTCTGTTGTTGTGCTTATTACGCTGCGAGTGTTGATGTCTCGAACGCTTCCTGTTCCGGTGCCGCGTGTCCCTCCGTTGTCGGGGCAGCAGGCACCAAAACCCGGTCATCGTGACCGTCGCGCTCCCGCTCTGCCTGGAGCCAGTGCTCCCGGGCTTTGCCTTCGGGCTGGCCTTGCTCCTGCCATAGCGCATAGGCTTGCCTGCGGATCGCTTCCTCGCGTTCGGGATCAAGCGGTTCCGTTGCGTCTTGCTCGCTCATGCTCACGCTCTCCATCACGGTTGGCTCCTGTTGGAACGATCACCCTCAAGCCCGCTATGCGCCGTCCCCGGCCATCTCGGCCGGGTGGCCATCGGGGCTGGGCGTAGTAAAACTGGAGGCCGTGGCGCAGCAAATAAAGCACCATTCCTGCAAGTCGGGGCGCAGAAATGCACACATAGCCCTGAATAATTCATGAGGGTTGGTGGGCGTAGTAATAGTTGTTGATCCAGAGTAGGAAGTTGGGTGGGGACTAGACGGCGCGCCAACGAGGGCCCACCAGGGCCGCTGCCGATGACGGTCAGGTCGTAGTGGCCGGTGAGCGTGGCTCGGTCGCCCGCAGGAAGCCAACCAGCGGCATCAGCGGCAGGCCCGCACTCAGTTCCTGCCCATCGTACACTGGGCTGGAGGAGCTCAGGCCCGGATGCCAGCCCTGAAGCAGCACGTCGGCCCTGGCCCTGGCCCAGCGCCGCACGCCCACTCGTCACGGGGATGCGGCACTTGCCCGCCCTGGTTTCGCTGCGGGCCTACAACTCGCCGCGTGCGGCCAGGGCTCCGATCCGGTCCGCGGTGCGCATGGCGATGGCGGTGATGGTGAGCGACGGGTTCACGCCGCCCGTGGTGGGGAACACCGATCCGTCGCACACCCAAAGGTTCGGCACGTCCCAGCTCCGGCAGTCTGCGTTCACTACGCTGGACGCCGCGTCGAACCCCATCCGCGCCGTGCCGGCCAAGTGGTTGGTGTCGTTCTCCTGGCGAAAGACGTCCCGGGCGCCCACGGCCTCAAGGCTTGTCTGCATCTGGCCCAGCGCGTGCTGGACCATCGCCTTATCGTTGTCGCCCCAGCTGTAGGTCACCCGGGCGACCCGCAGGCCATGCTGGTCGCGCTCCTCCGCCAAGGTCACCCGGTTGCGCTCGTCGGGCAGCATCTCGCCCACCATCTTCAGCCCCACGCTATGGTTGTACTTCTCCATCTCGTCCCGCAGCGCCTGCCCCCACAGCCCGCGGGAGCCGGTCTGCACCGTCACCCACTCGATCGGCAGCGGCCCTTGCGCCATCCAGCAGTAGCCGCCGGCGAAATCCTTGCGGTCGTCGTAGTTCCAATGCTCGGTGATCGACAAGGAGGGCGGCCCCTTGTTCCAGCGCACCTCCTGCTCCATCGTGCCGAACACTGCCTGGTTGGACTGCGTCATGAGGTTCTTACCGACCAGGCCGGAGCTGTTGGCCAGGCCGTCGGGGTAGCGGTCGGTGGCCGAGGCGAGCAGCAGCCGCGGCGTCTCGACCGCATAGCCGGCGACCACCACGTTGCGCGCCCGCTGGAAGCGCCAGCGGCCTTCGCGGACGTAGTGCACGCCGGTCGCGCGGCCGTCCTGCCCGACCTCGATGCGGCCGACCATGGCCAAATCGCGGATTTCGGCCCCGGCCGCCAAGGCGCGCGGGATGAACGTTACCAGTTGGCTTTGCTTGGCGTTGGTGGAGCAGCCGAAGCGGCAGAACCCGCGGTAAACGCAAGGCGGCGAGTCGCCGCGCGGCGCCGACACGGTGGCCAGCGGCGTCGGCGTCCACTGGTAGCCCATCGCCTCCGCCCCGCGCGCCAGCAGTTCGGCCGCGCCGTTCAGCTCGTGCGAACGGTACGGGTAACGCGGCCGCTTCGGACCCCACGGATAGGTGACGGGGCCAGCGATCTTCAGCGCCTGCTCGGCCTTCGTGTAGTAGTCCCACATCTCGCGCCAATCGAGCGGCCAATCGGCGCCGTAGCCGAGCGCGCTGCGCGACTTGAACCATTCCGGCCGGAACCGCAGCGACACCATGGCGAAGTGGACAGTGCTGCCGCCCACGGCCTTGCCGCTGTTCTTGCCGCCCATCACCATCGGGTTGGCGCCGTCCACCACGCGGGTATCGGTCCAGTAGAGCTTGTTCTGCGCCGTCTCGTCGGAGGCGAAGTCCTCCAGCGGGCGGAAGTACGGCCCGGCGTCAAACCCCACCACCGAAAAGCCTTGCTCCGCCAGCCCGGCGATCAGTGGGCCGCCGCCGGCGCCGGTGCCGACCACGACGAAATCGACGGCGTCGTCCTCGCTGAACTGGCGCATCGGCACCCAGGCGCCAGGCTTGAACACGTCCGGCGCGCGGCCGTTCGCGGCGCGGGGCGCGGCGAACGGGTCAGCCGACACGCCGGTTCTCCCGCCGAGCCTTGGCCTCCTCCCCAGGGTGGGCCTCGGCCGCTTCCCAGGGATCGCGCCGGTTCAGCCCCATCCGCACGTAGCCGCGCGGGCTGGCGGGCCCGCCGAAGCCGATCTCGCTCCAGGCGATCGGATGGGCGTAGTAGGCGTGGGTGATGTCGGCGATCACCCGGTGCTCGAAGAACGGCTTGCATGGCATGCCGCCCCAGGCCGCGGATATCAGCCCGCCCTGCTGCATGCGCCGCAGCAGGGCGTCCTGGGCGTCCGGCGCCAACACGTGGAACCGCACGCCATGGGCGTCCTGCGCTTCGCTGTCCAGCGCGGCCAGGCCACGCTTCCAGGCCTCGCCCTGTTCCGGCAGCTCGGCATAGCGGTAGCCGTCCATGTGCCCGTCCGTGATCTTGGCATCGACATAGGCGGGCAAGGGGACCGGCGGGCGGGTGGGCGGCTGCGGCATGATGCGCTCGCAGACGGCGCCCAGCGTTTGCCACTCCTCGGCCGTGAAGAAACGCGGCTGCCGCGGCACGTTCAGGCGGCGCTGCACGACCTCGCGAGTGATCTCATTCCATGAAAGCGACCACTGCTTGGTCAAGACGTCATAGCCGGGGTAGCGGTCAGTCATCGGGGTGGTCCTCCAGCAGTCCAAGTGCAGCCAGCCCGGCCAGCGCCAGGCCGGTGAAGCTCGGCGGCGCGGGAATCGGCGGGCCGTTCAGCAAGTTCTGGCTCCAGTTGCGCCAGCCCCCCATGTTGCGGGCGACGCCCATGGCATGGAAGCCGACGCCCGCCACGCCGAGCAGCGCGGTCAGGCGCAGCCACCACCGGGTGAACCGGCGCGGCGCGCGGGCCTGGCCCAGCGCGCTGCCGCCGAGCAGGGCGGCGGCGACGGGCGGCACGGTGACGGGCAGGAACATGACAGGGTTGTGGTAGGCGCCGCGGAAATGCAGCAGCCCGACCTCCCCCACCGTGCCCAGCAGCCCGACCCCGGTGGTCGCGGCCAGGGCGCGCCCGGCCGGCAGGCCCAGGATGGTGGGCAGCGTCCCCGGCGTGTTGCTGCGCACCCGCTCGGCCAGGAAGCCCATCAGGCCCGACAGCACCAGCGCCGCCGGCGCGCCGAGCGGGGCAGAGTAGAACAGGTTCTGCCAGCAGAACCCGCCGGGCTTCTTGCCGATGTTGTACAGATGGAACCCGGTCCCGACGATCCCGGTCAGTCCGGCCGCGGCATAGGCGGCGTCGCGCGCCCGATGCGCCGCCGGGCTGCGGTCCCACGTGCCGTGCAGGCTGGCCGCAAGCGACAGGGCGGAGGTGGCCAGCGGCGTGAACATGGCCTTGTTGGCGAACGACCCGCGGTAGTGCTCCACCGCGCTGTCGAACAGAACGGAGGCGGCGATGGTCCCCGCCGCCCGGTTCAACCGCCGGCCCGCGCGCAGCGCCGCCCGGCGGTCCACCGGCGGCGACGACGGGAAACGCATCGGGGGGAGGCGCCCTGGACCCGGCAACACCGCGCGAGGCCCGGATGCACGGGAGAGGGGCGCCTCCTGCTGGCTGCGGAGCGTCAGCACGACGGCGGCTGCTGCGGTCGCGCCGCCCAGCAAGGCCAACCCAACCGCGACCCCGCCCGTGGGCC
>CAXTUO010000427.1:0-4117 GCA_964247175.1 uncultured Acetobacteraceae bacterium
CGGTCTGGACCAACTTCGCCGAGGTGATCCCTGGGCGGCTCTACCGCTCGAACCACCCGACGCCGGGCCACTTGGCGGCCGCGGCCCGGCGGCTCGGCTTGCGGACCCTGGTCAACCTGCGCGGCCAACGGAAATGCGGGTCGGATGCCTTGTCGCGCGCCGCCGCGGCCCGGCTTGGCCTCGTGCACGTCGATATGGCGTTCGAGAGCCGGGGCGCCCCGCACCGGGACCGCATCCTGCGTTTCGCCGACATCTACGGGACGCTGCAAACCCCGGCGCTGATGCACTGCAAGTCCGGCGCCGACCGGGCCGGCCTGGCATCCGGCCTCGCCATCATGTTCGAGGGCGGCACGGCAGCGGAGGCGTTGAAGCAGTTGTCCTGGCGCTTCGGCCATTGGCGCCGGGCACGCACCGGCGTGCTCGACGCGTTCTTCCTGCGCTATGCCGCAGAAGCCGAAGGGCGGCTGCCGTTCATGAACTGGGTCCGCACCGAGTATGACGAGGCCGCGCTGAAGCGCGACTTCGTGGCGGGCGGTTTCAGCAGCTTCGTGACCGACCGGGTGCTGCGGCGCGAGTAAGGCTAGGCCGCGCGGGTCAGCCGCTTCATGAACGCCGAAACCTTGTGCCGCCGCAACTCGTATCGCGCCTTGTCGTCCGTGGTCATCCAGTTCAGTTGGATGACGTAACGGCGGCCGACGAACTGCTTGTGGCCGTGCCAGGTGGTCGGGCCGTTCGGGAACACCAGCAAGGTGCCATTCACCGGGGGCACCTCGACCGCGTAGTCCTCGATGTCGTCGGGGCCGCGCAGCAGGCGCAGGCAGCCTTCCTGCTTGGCCCAGGCTTCCGTGTCGGGGTTGAGGTAGAGCAGCACCGTGACCCGCTTGGCCGTGCTGTCGCAATGGATGCGTCCGTCCTTCTCGCGCGATTGGCCGCGCAGCGTGACCATCACGGGCGCGTCGTCCAGCGCCAGGCCGAACTTCTCGGCGACGGCGGTGCGGAACCGGTCGCCCTCCAGCTCGGCGACCATGGCGCGGGCGGCGTCGCCGAGGCGCAGGCCCTCCGTCGGGAACGACCCACCCTTGGACAAGGCCGGCAAACCTTGCACCACCTGTGCCAGAACGGGCGCCGGGACGAACTGCGGGACGACGACGTGGGTGAAGGGCTCGGCGCCGATGGGAGCGGCGGCAAGGGCCGCATAATCGAGTGGGTTCATCCAACGAACCTAAGCGGACCCGCCTTGCGCTTCAACCGCCGGGTCAGCGGACGTTACGTGCGCGGGTCGCGGGCCGTCTTGAGCACGCCGCCGGTTGCCAGGAACTGCGCGCATCTCAGGCGCCCCTCGCAGCACGGCTCCGGCGCAGCCCGCATCCCGACGCGAGTCCAGCCCGATGCGGCGCAGGTAAAGAGTTGCTTTGCCGCCGGGGTGCGGTATTCGACCGCGGAAGCGGAGCCGACGAGGATCACGCCCATCGCGAGTGCCGCCCAAACCATCCTCATGGCCCGTCTCTCCTTTGAGTTGCAATTCTCGGACAAATGACCCGTTTAATCCATAGATTGATTGCCAACTCGCAATTTCTTGATCTGTGGCTTTAATGTCGCATCTGCCCCACCGGAGCCAACGCATGATCCCGCCCCAAGACGCCGCCGCCGGCGGGCCGCTTGCCCCCGCCCCCGGCGGGCCGCTCGCATCGTACCGCGCCCGGCTCGCCGCGGGCGAGTTGGCCACCGACCCGTCGCAGGCCCTCGTCGCCGAGCGTTTGCAGACGCTTTGGACGCGGCTCCGCGGCTACGAGGCGCAGGCGCCCGCTGAGCGGGGGTTCTTTGGCCGCATGTTCCGCCGGCGCGACGACATGCCGGAGGATTTCCCGCACGGGCTCTACCTGGTCGGCGATGTCGGCCGCGGCAAAAGCATGCTGATGGACCTGTTCTTCGACACGGCCGACGTTTCGCGCAAGCGCCGCATCCATTTCCACGAATTCATGCAGGAAGCGCACCGCCGCATCTACGCCTGGCGCCGCGCCCCGCACCGCTTGGCCGACCCGCATTCCGACGACCCGATCCCGCCGCTCGCCGACGCCATCGCGGCCGAGGCGTCCCTGCTGTGCTTCGACGAGTTCCAGGTGAACGACATCGCCGACGCCACCATCCTGGGCCGGCTGTTCAAGGCGCTGTTCGCCCGCGGGGTCGTCGTGGTCGCCACCAGCAACACCCGGCCGGACGACCTGTTCGCCGGGCAGCCCGGGCGTGACGCCCTGCTGCCGTTCATCGCGCTGCTGAAGCAGCACCTGGACGTGCTGGCGATGGAGGGCAGCCGGGATTGGCGGCGGCAGCGGCTGCGCGGCCTGCCGACCTGGCACGTGCCGGCGGACGACCGCGCCGACCGCGCGCTGGACGCGGCCTTCCATGACCTGACCGGCGGCGTCAAGGCGCGGCCGGAGCGGCTGATGGTGATGGGCCGGGTTGTCACGGTGCCGCTCGCGGCGCAGGGAGTCGCGCGGTTCGACTTCGACGCGCTGTGCGGGCAGCCGCTGGGCGCCGGAGACTACCTGGCGCTGGCGACGCACTACCAGGCGCTGGTGCTGGACGGCGTGCCCCGGCTGTCCCCGGACAACTACGACGTCGCCCGGCGCTTCATCGTGCTGATCGACGCGCTGTATGACCACCGGGTCAAGCTGGTGGCCAGCGCCGAGGCGGCGCCGGACCAGCTTTACGAGCGGGGAGAAGGCGCCCGCGCGTTTGAGCGCACCGCGTCACGCTTGGAGGAGATGCAAAGCCGCGAGTACCTGGGCCTGCCGCACCTGACCTGACCGGGCCTATTGGAACGGCAGGTAGCGGAAGCTGACCATGACGATGCTGTTGTCCGTCCCGGCGTTGCCCTGGCCGCCGCGCGGCGGGAGGCCGGCGAACACGTCGCGATGGACATAAGCGTACTGCGCGCCGACCTGCGCCGTGCCGTAGTTGCCGTGCAGGAAACGCCACCAGGCGCCGAGCGTGCCCTCCACCAGCCCCGACGTGTTGGCCGTGCATCCCGCCGTGCTCAGTTCCGTATAGCAGCCAGCGTTGGAATAGAGCGGGCTGCCGTAGCCGTAGCCCTTGCCCCCTTCGGTGAAGCTGCGCCGGGCGACCTGTTCCGTCCCGACGTAGCCATACAGGTCAACGGTGGGGACGGGGTGGCCGACCGCCCCGACCAGCGCCGACAATTCCGGCAGCGGCACGGGGGCGCCGGTTTGGGACAGGATCGAGTCCGGAAGCTGGCCTGTCCCGTAGCGGCCGACGCCATACCCGGCCAGGACGCTGCCGCGGAGCGACACCTTGCCCCCCAGGATGGGGACGCTCGCCGCGACGCCGCCGCCGCCGGCCAGCGTGGTGTTGTCATGGCCGCTGCCGAGGACGCTCACCCGGTCATGCAGGAAGCGGGCGACGCCGTAGGCTTCGAAATGGCCGAAGCCGGGGTCGTAGGCCACCTTGGCGATGATGTCGGGCGCGATGTCGGCGCTGTAGTTCACCGTGGAGGCCAGGATGCCGGACCCGGGGTTCTGATAGTTGGCCGTGCCGCCGATCGTGCCGGCGCCGTTCGGGCCGACATAGGCCATGTTCTGCGGCTGCTCCAGCGACAGGCCGGCCCAGAGCTTGTGCTCTGCGAACTCCTTGACCACGCGGATCTGCGGCTGGCGCGCCCAGGTGAAGCCGACGGCGTACTGCGCGTCGATGGTGAGCGGGATCTCCTCCCGGCGCGGCGTGATGCCGACCTGCTGCTGGGTCACCAGGCTCCAGGCCTGGCCGCCCAGGACATGGAGGCCGAGGTCGGCATTGTCATAGGTGCCGTAGGCTTGGCGGAGCCGGAGGTTGTAGCTGTTGGATTCGTTCTGGTTGGCGGTGGGCGAGCCGCCCTGGAAATCGGTTTCGTAGTAGGCGGCCAGCTTCTCCGCGGGCGAGACGTTGCCTTCCACCAGCAGCGAAACGCGGCTCTGCCGGGCCGATCCACGGAACTCGTTCTCGTGGTTGAGCGGCGAGTTGGGGAACGGGATGCCGGTGTTGAAGTTGGAGGAAATGTCGGTGACCTCGTTGCGGGTCCTGAAGATGCCGGCGCCCTCGACGAAGCCGCCCAGGGTCACGG
>CAXTUO010000428.1:0-4114 GCA_964247175.1 uncultured Acetobacteraceae bacterium
TCCTGTCCTACTCGCTGACGGTCAAGCCGGAGCCGCACTTCGTCAACTGGCAGCAGGACCCGCAAGGCAATTTCCTGGCCCGCGTGGTGTTCCCCGAGCCGGTGACGCAGTTCGAGGTCACGGTCGATCTCATCGCCGACATGGCCACCATCAACCCGTTCGGCTTCTTCCTGGAGCCGGAAGCGGAGGAATGGCCGTTCCGCTACGACCCGGTGCTGGAAGGGGAGCTGGCGCCGTTCCGCCGGCTGGAGCCGCCTGGCCCGCTGCTGTCGGCGCTGATCGCCGAGGTGCCGCGCAACCCGCGGCGCACCATCGACATGCTGGTGGACCTGAACCGCCGGGTGCGGGACCGCGTGGGCTACATCGTCCGCATGGAGCCGGGCGTGTGGGACCCGGAGCGCACGCTGTCGGAAGCGCAGGGGTCCTGCCGGGACTCCGCCTGGCTCTTGGTGCACGCGCTGCGCCATCTGGGCTACGCCGCCCGCTTCGTGTCCGGCTACCTGATCCAGTTGGCGCCCGACATCAAGCCGCTGACCGGGCCGGAGGGGCCGACCGCCGACTTCACCGACCTGCACGCCTGGGCGGAAGCGTTCCTGCCCGGCGCCGGCTGGATCGGCCTTGATGCCACGTCCGGACTCTTGGCCGGCGAGGGGCACATCCCATTGGCCGCCAGTCCCGAGCCGACGTCCGCCGCGCCCATCTCCGGCCTCATGGAGCCGGCGGAAACGGTGTTCGACGTTGAGATGAAAGTCACCCGGGTCAACGAGGTGCCGCGCGTGACCCGGCCCTACACCGACGCGCAGTGGCAGGCGATCCAGGCCGCCGGCGCGGAGGTGGACCGCACCCTCACCGCCGAGGATTTGCGCCTCACCATGGGGGGCGAGCCGACCTTTGTTTCCGTCGATGACGCGGAGGGCAAGGAGTGGACCGTCGATGCGCTGGGTCCCACCAAGCGGCGGGAAGCCGGGCGGCTGCTGCAGCGCCTGCTGCCGCTGTGGGCGCCGGGGGCTGCGGTGCAGTATGGCATCGGCAAGCACTATCCGGGCGAGCAGGTGCCGCGCTGGGCGCTGAACGTGACCTGGCGGCAGGACGGGGAGGACGTGTGGTCGGACCGCGCGCTGCTCGCCGATCCCGACACCGCGGCCGGCGATGCTGACGCCGACACGGCGCACGAGTTCGCCTTGGCCGTGGCCCGGCGCCTGCGCGTCGATCCCGAGGCGGTGCTGCGCGCCTACGAGGACCAGCCGTACTTCCTGATGCGCGAGGCCCGGATGCCCGCCAACATCGTGGCGGAGGCGGCGGAATCCCGCGACCCGCTGGAGCGCGCCCGGATCATCCGGGTGTTCAACCAGGGGCTGGACCAGCCGGTCGGCAGCGTGCTGCCGTTGCGCCGGGCCGGGCGGCGCGGGGCGCGGCACTGGACGACCGAACGCTGGGTGCTGCGGGAAGGCAAGCTGTTCCTGGTGCCGGGCGACGCTTCCGCCGGCGTCCGGCTGCCGCTGAACAGCCTGCCCTGGGTCGATCCCTCGGAGATCGAGGAGGAGCCGGAGCCTGATCCGTTCGAGGAACAGGGGTCGCTGCCGACCCGGGAGGCGATGCTGGCCGCCACCGGCGACGGCCGCCCCGGGCGCGGCATCCGCGTCGCCATGACGGCGCAGGCGCGCGGCGGGCTGCTGTACCTGTACCTGCCGCCGCTGCCCGCGGCCGAGGACTGGCTGGCGCTGGTCGCCGCCATCGAGGCCACGGCCGCCGACCTCGGCCGCCCCGTCGTGCTGGAAGGCTACAAGGCGTCCTATGACCGCCGGCTGCTGACCTTCTCCATCACCCCCGATCCCGGCGTCATGGAGGTCAACATCCACCCGGCACGAAGCTGGGACGATCTGGTGACGCGCACCGAGCAGCTTTACGAGCAGGCGCGGCACGTTGGCCTGACAGCGGAAAAGTTCATGGTGGACGGCCGCCACGTCGGCACCGGCGGCGGCAACCACGTCGTCATGGGCGCCATGACGCCGGAGGACAGCCCGTTCCTGCGCCGCCCGGACCTGCTGAAGTCGCTGCTCGGCTTCTGGCACAACCACCCGAGCCTGTCTTACCTGTTCAGCGGCCTGTTCATCGGCCCGATGAGCCAGCATCCCCGCATCGACGAGGCCCGGCAGGACGCGCTTCGCGAGCTGGAGGTCGCCTTCCGCCACATCCGGCCGGGCCACGAGCCGAAGCCGTGGCAGGTGGACCGGATGCTGCGCAACATCCTGACCGACATGACCGGCAACACCCACCGGACCGAGTTCTGCATCGACAAGCTGTACTCGCCCGACAGCTCCTCCGGACGCCTCGGCCTCGTCGAGTTCCGCGCCTTCGAGATGCCGCCCCATGCCCGCATGTCGGTGGCGCAGATGCTGCTGATGCGGGCCGCGGTCGCCGCGTTCTGGCGCTTCCCGTATGAGCGCCGCCTGGTGCGCTGGGGCACCCGGGTGCACGACGACTTCCTGCTGCCGCACTTCGTTTGGCAGGACCTGCTGGACGCCGTTGAAGAATTGTCGTCCTACGGCACCAAGCTCGACCCTGCCTGGTATCGTCCGCATTTCGAGTTCCGCTTCCCCGTGATCGGCGAGGTGGCGGTGCACGGCGCGACCGTTGAATTGCGCCACGCGCTGGAACCCTGGCACGCGCTGGGGGAGACCGCGGGGGTCGGCGGCACGGTGCGCTATGTCGATAGCTCCGTGGAGCGGGTGCAGGCGCGGGTGACGGGCTGGGAAGCCGAGCGGTTCGTGCTGGCCTGCAACGGCGCGGCGGTGCCGCTCAGCCCCACCGGCACGGAAGGCGAGTTCGTGGGCGGCGTGCGGTTCAAGGCCTGGGACCCGGCGGCGGCGCTGCATCCCAACATCGCGGCGCAGGTGCCGCTGGTGTTCGACGTGTTCGACCGCTGGACCGGGCGCTCGCTGGGCGGCATGTCGCACCACGTCGCCCATCCCGGCGGGCGCTCCTACGACACCTTCCCGGTCAACGCCAACGAGGCGGAAGCCCGGCGCCGCGCCCGCTTCCTGCCCATCGGGCACACGCCGGGACCGATGGAGGAGCCGGTGGTCAGCGTGTCCCCGGAGCATCCGCGCACGCTTGACCTGCGCGCCGTCGCTTGATCGAGAGCCTGCCCATCGGCGGCACGGCGCCGGGCACGGCGCAGGCGCTGACGGTGCGGCGGTTCGGGCAGCCGGGCGCGCGGCCCAAGGTGTATGTGCAGGCCGGGCTGCATGCGGACGAGCCGCCGGGAATGCTCGTGGCGCACCACCTGATGGGCCTGTTGCAGGCGGAGGCCGACGCGGGCCGCGTCGTGGGCGAAATCGTCGTGGTGCCGGTGGCGAACCCGATCGGCCTGTCGCAGCGGGTGATGGGCGGTTTGCTCGGGCGGTTCGACCTGGCGGACGGGATCAACTTCAACCGCGGCTACCCCGCTTTGGCCGACGGCGTGGCTGGGGCCGTAGCCGACCGGCTGACCGATGACGCCGCGGGCAATGCGGCGCTGATCCGCGCGGCCCTGCTCGGTGCCAACGCCGCGTCGGGTGCAGCCACCCCGGCGGAGCACCTGAAGCGCCTGCTGCTCGGCTTGACGCTCGACGCAGACCTGGTGCTCGACCTGCATTGCGAGAACGAGGGCGCGGTGCACCTTTACACCCTGACGCCGCTGGCGGATCGGGTCGCGCCGCTGGCGGCGCTGCTCGGCGCGCGGGCGCTGCTGCTGGCGTCCGAGTCCGGCGGGCACCCGTTCGACGAGGCGTGCAGCGCCCCTTGGCTGGACTTGCAGACCCGCTTTCCCGCGCACCCGATCCCGTTGGCCTGCTGCGCCGTCACGGTGGAACTGCGGGGCGAGGCCGACGTGAGCCACGCGCTGGCGGTGGCGGACGCCGATGCCCTGCTGGCTGCCATGGTCCTGGCCGGCGCCATAGACGGCTCGGCCCCTGCCCTGCCGCCGGCATGCTGCGCGGCCACGAACCTTGCCGACGCCGAGGTGCTATTCGCGCCCATGCCGGGCGTGTTGGTGCTGCACCGGGCGGTAGGGGACGGCATCGCGCCGGGCGACTTGGTGGCGGAGGTCATCGACCCTGCCTCCGGCACCGTG
>CAXTUO010000429.1:0-4114 GCA_964247175.1 uncultured Acetobacteraceae bacterium
TCAGCCAGGCGCAGTGGGTGGAATGGACGCGCAACCGGCGGACGCCGCTGATCAATAAGGCGTCCGCCGGGCTGTACCCGCCGGGCAGCACGTTCAAGATGGTCGTGGCCGCGGCCGGGCTGGAGGCCAACGTCATCGGCCCGAAGGACCGCATCACCTGCCCGGGCTTCCTGGACCTGGGCGACACGCGGTTCCATTGCTGGAGCAAGCACGGCCACGGCGCGCTCGACCTGCGGGGCGGGCTGAAGAACAGTTGCGACGTGTTCTTCTACGAACTTGCCCGGCGCACCGGCATCGACCGCGTGGCGGCGATGGCCAACCGGTTCGGCATCGGCGTGGACCTCGGGATCGAACTGCCCGGCGCGCGCCGCGGCCTCATGCCGACCCGCGCCTGGCGCCGGTCGCGCGGCAAGGCGTGGAACATCGGCGACACCATCAGTTGCGGCATCGGCCAGGGCTATATCCAGACCACGCCGCTGGCGCTTGCGACCTATGTGGCGCGGATTGCCAGCGGGCGGGTCCTGCAGCCGCACCTGACCCGCAGGGTCGCCGGGGTGATGCAGAAGGGCGCGGCGCCGGACGACTGGCCGGCGCTCGATTTGCCGGACCGCAGCCTGCATTTGCTGCGGGAAGGCATGTGGGCGGTGGTGAACGAGGGCGGCGGCACCGCGCCGGGGGCGCGGCTCAACCTGCCGGGCATGCAGTTGGCGGGCAAGACCGGTTCCAGCCAGGTGCGCCACGTGTCCCGCGCCCAGCGGGAGCACGGGTTCAACTCGGCGAAGTCCGCCTGGGAGTTCCGGCCGCACGCCTTGTTCGTCTGCTATGCGCCGTATGACGCGCCGCGCTACGCCGTGGCGGTCGTCGTGGAGCACGGCAACGCCGGCGCCGCGGCGGCGGCCCCGCTCGGCCGGGACATCATGACCGACGCGCTGACCCGCGATCCCGCCGCCCAGCCGGGCGCCCCGGCGCAGCGGGTGGCCGAAGGGCGGCCGTGATCGCGGAAGTGCGGCCGTGATCGCGGCCCGGCGGCTGTTCCGGGCGGAACCGTCCTTTGGCCTTTTGACCAAGCTGTGGCGGGTCAACTGGGCGCTCGTGCTGCTGCTTTGCGCCTTGGCGGGGGTCGGCTACGTCGCGCTGTACTCCGCCGCCGGCGGGGCGCCGGAGCCGTATGCCTCCCGCCACCTCCTGCGCTTCGGCGTCGGGCTGGCGATGATGCTGGGCATCGGGCTGATCGACATCCGCTGGGTCGCGCGGCTGTCCTGGCCGGTGTATGTGTTGTCTATCGGGCTGCTGGTCCTGGTGCTGCGGATCGGCCATGTCGGCAAGGGGGCGCAGCGCTGGCTTGAGCTGGGCGGCTTGCAGGTGCAGCCGAGCGAGCTGGCCAAGATCGGGCTGGTCATGGCGCTGGCGGCGTGGTTCCGCCGGGCAAGCTGGGCGCAGATGGGCAATCCTTTGTTCCTGCTGCTGCCGGTCCTGCTGGCCCTGCTGCCGGTCGGCCTGATCCTCAAGGAGCCGAACCTGGGCACCGCGGTCATCGTGGGGCTGGTCGGCGCGGCCATGTTCCTGGCGGCCGGCATCCGCTGGTGGACCGTGGCCCTGGTCCTGTTGCCGGCGCCGTTCGCCGCACGCTTCGCGTTCGACCACATGCATGACTACCAGCGCGCCCGGATCACCACCTTCCTCAACCCCGAAAGCGACCCCTTGGGCGCCGGCTACAACATCATCCAATCCAAGATCGCGATGGGGTCCGGCGGCCTGTGGGGCAAGGGGTTCCTGCACGGGACTCAGGGACAGCTCGATTTCCTGCCGGAGAAGCAGACCGACTTCATCTTCACCACGCTGGCCGAGGAGTTCGGCCTGGTCGGCGGCCTCGCGGTGATGGGGCTGCTGGCCTGCATCGTGTGCGCGGGGATGCTGATCGCGCTCCGCTGCCGGCATCGTTACGGGCGGCTGCTGGCGCTCGGCGTTTCGACCAACTTCTTCATGTATGCGTTCGTGAACCTCGCCATGGTGGTGGGCGCGATCCCGGTGGGCGGGGTGCCGCTGCCGCTGGTGTCGCATGGCGGTTCGGCCATGCTGATGGCGATGTTCGGCTTCGGCCTGCTGATGTCCGTGCACGTCCATCGCGACGTGGAGTTCGCGGAGAAGCGGGACGACTGACCTTTGCTCTTTTGAAGCTACGCCGCGCCGTCGCCGGGCGGCTCCTGGGTTTTGGCCGCCGTGATGAGCGCCGAGGCCTGTTCGACGGACCTTGCCACGGTTTCTCCCGCCTTGCGGACGGCGGGGTCGGCGTTGGCGATGAGGCGGTCCGAGACGATCAGCGCCGGGGACAACGCGCCGCGCAGGTCGCGCCGCAGGCTGGACATCTGCATGTGAAGGGCGTCGATGCGGGCCTGCGTGGCGGCGTCATCCGGCACTGCGGACTCGGCCCGCATCAGGCCGTATAAAACCAGCCCCGCGCACGCCGATGCGCCCAGCGCGGCCGGCAGGAACGGCGCACCCGCGCCCATCAGCGCCAGCACCGCCCCCGACGCGCCGAAGGCCGAAGCGGCACCGACCAGCGGGACGAGGACGCGGGGCGCAAGCATTTCGCGGTATCAGCACCAATCGTGTTGCCGCTCAAGAGGTTCGCGGTTTCGGCTTGGATTGACTTGGCCCGGGGCGAGCAATTATAAGCCGCCTCTGCCATCGAATCGCCGGGCCAGGCTGCCCGCATTATGTGTTGTCCGGTTGCCGAGCGGCGCATCCGCCTTGGCTCGCAGCCGCACCACCGGAACCGGAGTTCACCGTGAAGCGCACGTATCAACCGTCCAAGCTGGTCCGCAAGCGCCGCCACGGCTTCCGTGCCCGGATGTCCACCGTGGGCGGGCGCAAGGTCCTGGCGAACCGCCGCGCCAAGGGCCGCAAGCGCCTGTCAGCCTGACCCGGCCGATGCGGCGATGCCGCCAGACCCCGTCAGGCCACCGGACCCCGTCAGGCCGCCGGAGCGCCTGAAACGCCGGGCCGAGTTCCTGCGGGTCGCCGGCAAGGGGCGCCGGGCGTCGGTCCACGGCTTGGCGCTCCAGGCATTGTCCCGCAGGGATGACGGGCCGGCGCGGATCGGCTTCACCGTCACCAAGAAGGTCGGCAACGCCGTGGTCCGCAACCGGACCAAGCGGCGCCTGCGTGAAGCGGCGCGGTTGCTCGCGCGTGAAATCCCGCTTGGAAGCGTAGATCTCGTGCTGGTCGGGCGCGACGCGACGCGGACCCGGCCTTTTGCCCTGCTGCTGGACGACATGCGGCGGGCGCTTGTCAAGGCGGGAGTATCTTGATCGCGCAGGTTCTGGTTGGCTGCATCCGGGTTTACCAATGGACGCTGCGCCCGTTCATCGGCGCCCATTGCCGTTTTGAGCCGACGTGCAGCGCCTACGGGATCGAGGCCTTGCGGCGCCACGGTGCGGCGGCGGGCACCGCGATGACCGTGCAGCGGGTGCTGCGCTGCAATCCATGGTGCGACGGCGGCATCGACCCGGTGCCCTCCGCCCCTGCTCTGAGAAAGTGACGGCCCTTCCATGGACCAAAAACGCCTTTTCCTCGCCATCGCGATCTCGGTCGCGATCCTGCTGGGCTTGCAGTTGCTGCTGCCGAAGCCGGCGCCTCGGGCGGTCCAGCAGGCCACGCAGACCACGCCGACCGAACTGGCGCCGCGTCCCACCGGAGACGTCGCCGCCCCCGGCACGCAGCCCATGGCCGTCCCGCCGCCCCGGGACGTGCCCCGCCTGAAGATCGCGGCGCCGCGGGTCCAGGGCAGCATCAGCCTGCTCGGCGCACGGCTGGACGACTTGGTGCTGCGCGACTATCGCGAGGAGGTTGACCCGGACTCGCCCCTGGTCCGCCTTTTGGAACCGCGCGCCGACCCGCAGCCCTATTACGTGCAGTTCGGCTGGACGGCGGACAGCCCCGACGTGAGGGTCCCGGATCTCGATGCCGTTTGGACCGCGTCCGCGCCCGAACTGACGGCAGCCACGCCGGTGACGCTGTCCTGGGACAACGGCGCCGGGCAGGTGTTCGAGATTGCCCTGTCGGTTGACGCCAACTACCTGTTCACCGCGGAGCAGCGCGTGCGCAACACCGG
>CAXTUO010000430.1:0-1289 GCA_964247175.1 uncultured Acetobacteraceae bacterium
GCACGTTCGGAGGCGTGCCATGAACGTGGGAACGGTCAAAGCGTGAGGCCGTTGGTATCAGGCAGGCGCCTTGCTTGCCCGAAGCATCCCGTCCCCAGAGCGTCCCGTCATAGCGGGGAGCGCAGCGACGTGGCGGCCCAGGGGCCGCCAGCGCGGTCCTTGCGGCCTTGGATCGCCACGGCGCAAGGGCGCCTTGCGATGACGGGGGCCGTGGAAGCTGGGTTCTTCCCCCGGTTGGCGCCCGTGGCGCTCTTCCTGCTGCTGGCGTCGGCGGCGCAGCCGGCGCGGGCGGCGCTGGCGTGGGTGACGAACCAGGGGGACGACACGGTGACAGCCGTGGACACCGCCACGGGCAAGGTCGTGCAAACGGTCCCGGTCGGGTCCAAGCCCGCCGGGGTCGCGCTGTCCCCGGACGGGCGCCGGGTTTACGTGACCAACCCCGAGGGGCGCAGCCTGAGCGTCGTCACCCGCGGCGCCGGGGCGCCCGCGGTGCAGGAGGTGCCGGCGGGCGCGGGGCCGCTGGGGGTGGCGGTGGCGCCGGATGGCCGGGTGTTCGTGGCGGATTGGTACGGGGACACGGTGGCGGTGCTGGACCCGGCGGGGGCGCCGCTGGGAACGGTGCGGGTCGGTCCCTCCCCGTCCGGCATGGCGGCGGACCCGGCGGGCACGCGGCTGTATGTCGCCAACCGGGAAGGCGACACCTTGTCGGTCATAGACTTGCGGACGCTGGGCACGGTGGCGACGGTGCCGGTCGGGCACGCGCCGTTCGGCGTGACGGTGAGCGGCAGCCGCGTGTTCGTCGCCAACGTGCAGTCGGGCGACGTGTCGGTGGTGGACGCCACCAGCTTGCAGGAGGTGCGGCGTCTGAAGGTGGGCGAGTTCCCCTACGCCGTCGCCGTGACGCCGGACGGGGCGCGCGTGATGGTGACGAACCAGCACAGCGGCACCTTGTCGGTGTTCGACGGCCCGGACTACCGGCCGCTGCCGGAGATCGCGGTGGGCGACTACCCGGAAGGGATCGCCATGTCGGCGGACGGGGCGCGGGCCTACGTGGCGGTGTGGATGGACAACAAGCTGGCGGAGGTGGACGTCGCGGCGGGAACGGTGGTGCGGAGCATCGCGGTGGGCGAAAGCCCGCGGGCGTTCGGCTTGTTCCTGGGGCCGGATTAGCCGGGATGCGGTCCTGGTCTGGCGAGGCAGCGGCCCAACCATCCGCCCCGGTCCCGGCGGGAAACGGAAGCCTTCCCTTCGCCCCCGCCGATCCGTTACGTTGCCACCATGGCCGACCC
>CAXTUO010000430.1:1299-1572 GCA_964247175.1 uncultured Acetobacteraceae bacterium
GGCTGTTCCTGAGCGCGGACTGACGCCAACGGCCCCCAGCTTCGACCGTTCTCGCCGGCTTGTCCCAAGCCGTGCCGCGAGCGTGGGAAACGGTCGGAGCTGGAGGCCGCTGGCATGAGCGGCCCCTTGAAGGGCCGCGCGCAGGCGGGCATCCAGGCAGGCCCGCGCGGCGCGGCCTCCCGGCCTTCCTGCCCCGGCTATTGCGCCAGCGTGCCTTGCAGGTCCGGCACCGGGGTCGAGCCGTCCGGCGTGCCTTCACGCCCTGCCGCCAGC
>CAXTUO010000430.1:1582-4110 GCA_964247175.1 uncultured Acetobacteraceae bacterium
GTCTTGGTCGTGCTCGTGCTCGTGCTCGCGGTCTTGGTCATGGCTGCCTCGGCCTTCGCCTTGGCCTCGGCTGCGGCCTTCTTGTCGGCGGCAGCGAGCGCAGCCTGCTCGGCCGCCGTCAGCTTGGCCAGCACCTGCTTGGCCTCGGCGAGCTTGGCGTCGGAGGCCGACCGGAGCTTGGCCAACTGCTGCTGCTGGTCGGTCAGGACCGCCTTCGCCTTGGCGAACGTCGCGTCCGACAGGGCGTGCGTCGTCGCAAGCTCCACGCACACGTCATACGTGGCGGCCTCGTCCGGCTGCATGTTGGCGGGACGCCGGCCGGCCAGCAGGTCGGCCGCCACCGCCTCCGGCAGCCCGGCCTTGATGGCGAGCGGGTGGTGCGCCTTCCATTCCACCTGCGAGGTCCAGAGCCGGGCCTGGATCAGGATGGCGAACTCGTTGAGGCGCCGGGGGAGGGAGGTGTTGAAGCGCAGGTAGTCCAGCAGGGCCACCATGCGCTTGGCCATCACCGGGCTGCGGAGCATGACGTTGTAGGGGCCTTGCAGGCCGAGGCTGGACACCTTGAGCACCTCGTCCGCGACCTCGTGCTGCGCGGGAGTCAGCTCGTCGGCGGTGAGCTGCTTGAAGCGCTTCTCCTGCAAGGCGGCGGCGACGGCCACCGGGACGAGCACTCCGCACAGGGCCACGGCGGCTGGGAACCTCGGCATGTTTCTCTCCCGGGCTGGCCCGTGATTGCAGCGGGTCCGTTTCTAGGAAACTATAGGACGCGCGCACGGATGATGACAACGGCTGCTGCGGCAACACCACTCCGGCTTGGGTGCCGGAGCGGGGCGCACCGGACAGGCGGTGATCCAGTTCCGGAGGCGTCCAGTGAGCAACCGTCGCCGCGTGCCGGCACCGCTCACGAGGGCGCGAGGGGCTATCAAAGGGCGGGGCGGCGGCTGTGAGCAGACGCCTAGACCGTATTGCACCCAAGGACATGCCAGGCCATAAGACTGCGCCGCGTCCGGCGAACGTCATCAAGGGGCGACACTCATGACTGCGGCACCTGCCACCAAGGTCAGTGCGGTGTTCGCGGTCCAGAATGACTGGGACGCCGGTGTTACCGGCCAGTCACGGCCGCAGCGGCCCAAATCCTGAGAGACGACCTGTCCGCTGCAACGGACGCGCTGCCCAACAAGCACGTGCAGGAAAGGCAGCGGGCGTGGAGGTTGCGGAGTTGAAGGAAGTGTTGACCGCCCTGAGCAGCTTTCATGCGGAACACGGGTTCTTCTCCGACGAGTTCCACAATTTTTAGGTCGGTTTGAACCGACTCGGCTTCGTCGGAGGCGCTAGAGGGCCATAGCAAATGGTGTCAGGTCAACACTCGACGGCACTTTTGGCTTAAGCAGGGTGAACTGACCTTGAACCCTCTCTCCTATAATGATGTGCCAGTACATCTCACCATTATCCCGCGTCGTGGTGTTAAGCGCAGGCAAGATTTTTCCAACCTCCTCTAAGGGCAGAACGAATGCCAAGTCTAGATCCATGCCACCCAAGACGAGAAAGCTCCTCTGGCCATCGGTGAGAAACTTATGCCATTGCGGATGATATGCAAACCAATACTTGTAGTCACCCTTGTCATTGTACCTCTTCGAGATCGTGCAGGCTAGCCGATCGCTATGGTCCACACTCCAAAGCAGCGCCCGACTCTTTTTGATGAGTCCAGCTTGAAGACGGCGCGAAACGGCTGCAACGACACGCTCGCGTTTGTCCTGTATCGAATGAGTTGTCAGCCCATCGGCTTGCGGCTGCCGCGCGCTTCCCTTTGTTGGAATAGTCGTCTGCAAACTGTTCACCCCGTTATCTTCAGGCTCGCTCGCAACAGGCGCGACTTCTTGGGTCGCCGTGAACATGACATCAATCATCTGATCGAGACGGGTGTACTCCATTGGAGCCAGCAGGCTTTGGATTTTCGTAACTGTCTTCAATCCTTCGGCGTCCTCCTTGATGCGGACTAGCTTGAGCAATGCATCTGCGCTGATCAGCCTGATATCCCAAGCGTGTCGCGAGCCTCGCACCTGGGCCTCCAACTCGCCGGTGTCCTCTCTGCCAACAACGATCAACACAGACGAAGAACCAGCTATGGTTCCTGCCGCCATCAATTTCTGCCGATGTTCGATCAGAGCGTTGAGCGAAATACGATACGCATCTGTCGTTTTTACCTCGACGATGACACTATGGCCGCTCGGCGCTCGCCAAAGTCCATCGAAGCCGACTGCCTTCTGCGTACCCTGATAGCGCCCATTGCTCACAACATACTCCAGCCGGCGGCCGAGTTCGTTGATCAAATCCTGTAACACGAACCCGCTTTTTGTGAAGGAGTTGGAAAGGCAGTGTTCGATATAAGCGCCCAGCCGTTCGCTAGACGCCTGAGAGAGGTAGGTGTGGAGTTCGCGCGAACAATCGCTTCCGTCCCTCAGCGTACCGTCGCCAGCAGTGGCCACAATCTGCTCAATGTTTAGCTGCCCCACTGTGTCAGGGGAAGC
>CAXTUO010000431.1:0-291 GCA_964247175.1 uncultured Acetobacteraceae bacterium
TCCCTGCGCTCAGCCGCCCATGCCATTGCCGGGGCGATCCGAGCCGGTCGGACACTGCCCGGGATCACCGTCATATCCCGGATGCGGACCAGCGCCTGAAAGTCCGGCCCATTTCCCATGATTGCCGATTACGGTGCTGCGCCTCGCGACTCACCGGAACAGGTAGGGGTAGGCGGCGGTCGCGCAGAGTGCCGGCGACGTGGCCAATATATAGGCCGCCACTGCCCGCCTCCGCCCTAACAGCACGTGCGAGGCGATGGACGCTGCGAACCAAAACCCCCAGGGCGCGAA
>CAXTUO010000431.1:301-3525 GCA_964247175.1 uncultured Acetobacteraceae bacterium
GTGAGCACAACGGCCAACACGGATACAAACACTCCGGGGTGCCCGAGGCTAATATCGGCCATCCCCATGCTCCAGGCGAGCAGAAGGCCGGGTGTGGCCCCAATGGACGCGGGCAAGAAAGTGACTATGTTGAGCGCGAGTAACCCGACCTCGGCCAAGGTGATGCCCGGCAACCACGGTTGTGTGACCATCATCGCTTCCCATGATGGTCTCATAATCCCGGCCGCCGGTGAACACGCGCAAAATCACGATCTGGCCGGGTGGTGCTTCGTACGCGACGACGACGCGCCGCCAGAGAGGCAGAATCCGCAAGCCGGGCCGAAGATCCGGGCGTTCGATGCCGATAAGGGGCGTGGCGCAAAGGTTGCGGCAAGCCTGCTGGATGTCCCCGACATAACTTCTGGCCCGCCGTGGATTGTCGGAGGCGATGAAATCGAAAATGTCCTCAAGGTCGGCTTGCGCTTGGCCGCTGTAGATCAGGGCCGGGGTCACGGAGTTCCGTTCTTCTCGGCTTCCACCAGCCGGTCGTCAAAATGCCGGGTGAGTTCCGCGTCGGTGATCCTTTGCGGATCATCCGCCGCTTCCTTGATCTTGGCGCGGATAGCATCGAGGCGCTGCTCCTTTTCGATGCGCCGATCCTGCCAAAGCCGCATAGCCTCGCGGATGACTTCGCTGTTCGAGGAATAAGCCCCAGTCGCAACCTGATTACGGATCATCTGCGCCATGTCGGCGGGCAGGGTGATGCTGAGTTTTTCGGCGTTCATACCGTCCTCCTGGTAGGATAGAGTAGCACGGAATCTTACCATCGGTCACGGCAACCGAAGCGCCCAAAACCAGTCCTCAACGCCGCTGCCCCCGTAGCGCCACCAATAGCAGCGTGCCCAAAGCCGCGATGTCGAACAGCCCAATCGGCACCCGGCGCGCGGCGGAATGGGCGATCACCGTCTCCACGGGCGACGGCGGCGGCACGGAGGGCGCGGCGTCCGCCGGCTCCTTGCGCGCGGCAAACGCCTCGGCGCTGCCGTGGTGGCTCGCCCAGACCTTGGTGAACTCCGCCCCCAGCAGGAAGATCTGCGACGAGTAGTAGATCCACAGCAGCACGACCACCAGCGCCCCCGCGGCACCGTAGCTGCTCGCAACCGAGCTGCTGCCGATATACAGCCCGATCAGCGTCTTGCCGACGGTGAACAGGAAGGCCGTCACCACCGCGCCCACTCCCACGTCCTTCCAGCGCAGCCGGCGGTCCGGCAGGATCTTGTAGATCGCCGCGAACAGGGCCGAGACCATCAGGAACGAGACCACGAAGTTGGCGAGGTGCAGGATCGTCTCGATCCCCGGGACGATGCGGTTCATCGTGCTGCCGAGCGCCGTCAGCGCCGCGCTGACCACCAGCGACACCAGCAGCAGGAAACCCAGCGTCGCCACCAGACCCAGGCTCGCCGCCCGCGCCTTCAGCATGCCGGTCACGCCGGTCGGCGCCTGCGCCTTCCAGATCAGGTTCAGCGACGCCTGCATCTCGCCGAACACGCCGGTCGCGGTGATCAGCAGGGTCACGATACCGATCACCGTGGCCCAGATGCCGCTCGACTTGTTGCCGGCGCTGGCGATCATCGTCTGCACCGCCTCCGCCGCCTGGTCGCCCATCATGCCGCGGAGCTGCCCGACCATGGCGCCCTGCGCCGCGTCCTCCCCGAACACCAGCCCGGCAATCGCGATGCAGATGACGAGGATCGGGGCGATGGAGAAGATCGTGTAGTAGGCGATGGCCGCCCCGCGGCTCAGCGCCTCGTCCTCGATGTAGTCGGCCACGGTTTCCTGCAGCATCGACCAAGTCCTGCCCAGCATGGCGCCCCTCCCTCTTTGGGCGCCGCGGCCCCATGCCCCGGCTGCCGTTCAGGACCGGGAACGATCACCCAGCCCAACGGTTGCAGGCTACCTTGCCGCGCCCGGCGTCACCAGCGGGCAGCCGCCCTCCCCCACCGGCCGGAACGCGAGCTCAGGCGGGATGGTGGACACCAACGTGTAAAGGTCCCAGCGCGAAGTGGATTGCGCCGGCGATTTCACCCGGAACACGTACATCGCATGCACCGCCCTGCCGTCCGGACGCACCGTGACGGTGCCGAACAGCGGGTCCTCGATGGGCGCGCGGCGCATCGCCTCGACCACCCGCTCGCCCTCAACCGTGCCGGCGAGCTTGGCCGCGCGCAGGTAGGCCAGCACGGAAGAATAAACGCCGGCCTGGTTCTCGGTCGGCACGCGGCCGGGCATCCGCTCGGCGAAGCGCCGGGCAAAGGCGCGGGTGGCGTCGTTGAGGTCCCAGTAGAACGCCTCCGTCAGCAGCAGGCCCTGCGCCGCCTCCGCCCCCAGCGCGTCCACGTCGGTGATCTGGGTGAACAGCCCGGCCAGCGTCGCGGTCCGCGTCACGCCGAACTCGGCCGCCTGCTTGGCCGCGTTGATGAAGTCGAGGCCGGTGGAGGCGAACGCGATCACCTTCGCCCCGGACGACTGCGCCTGCAGCAGGTACGAGGAGAAGTCCGTCGTGCCCAGCGGATGCTTGATCGACCCGGCCACCTTGCCGCCGAGGCGGGCCAGCGCCTCCCTCGTGTCCCGCTCCAGCGCCGCGCCCAGGGCGTAGTCGAAGCCCACAAAATAGAACGGCCCCACCTCCTTGAGCGCCCGCGCCGCGCTGTTGCCGAAGGCCCAGGTGTCGAAGGTCCACTGCACCGTGGTCGCCGCGCAGGACTTGCCCGTGAGGTCGGAGGTGCCGACGTTGGTCGCGATGAAGGCCCGGTGCCGCTCCCGCAGCACGTCGCTGACCGCGAGGCCCACCGACGAGTTCACCGCGTCCGCCACCGCGGCCACGCCGTCCCGGTCCACCCAGGACCGCACGATGGCGCTGCCGATGTCCGGCTTGTTCTGGTGGTCGCCATAGATGATCTCGACCCGCACGCCCGGCGCTTCGCGCATGAAGTCCTCGGCCGCCAGCTGCGCCGCGATCACGGACCCGCGGCCGGACTGGTCGCCGAACGGGCCGGACTGGTCGTTCAGCACGCCGACCTTGATCGGGTTGGGAAGCTGCGCCCCCGCCGGCTGCGACGCGAGCGCCGCGGCCAGCAGCAATCCGAACAACAGGCGCATGGCGGCAGGTCCCTCCCGGCGCTCGGCACGCGCCCCGCCGGCCTTATACCCGCAGGCGCTCGGGAATGGACAGGCCAAGCTGGTTC
>CAXTUO010000431.1:3535-4096 GCA_964247175.1 uncultured Acetobacteraceae bacterium
ACGCGCTGCCCCGGCGCCTCGCGCATGAAGTCCTCGGCCGCCAACTGCGCCGCCACGACCGACCCGCGCCCGGACTGGTCGGCGAACGGGCCGGACTGGTCGTTCAGCACGCCGATCTTGAGCGGGCTGGGAAGCTGCGCCCAGGCCGCTTGGGACGCGAGCAGCACGGCGGCCAGCGTCGCGCCCAGAATCGCAAGTGTCAGGCGCATGACGGCAGTCCCTCCCGGCGCTTGGCGTGCGCTTCGCGGGCCTTATACCCGGAGGTGCTCCGGAATGGACAGGCCAAGCTGGTTCGGCACGTCCCAAACCTCGCGCACCGCCCGCAGCGGGCGGAAGCCGGCGCGCAGGTAGCCCGGCAGCGCCCGCGGGTGGTCGGCGGTGCAGGTGTTCACCGTCAGCGCCCGCGCACCCTCGGCGAAGGCGGCGTCGATGGCCGCGCGCAGGAACGCGGTGCCGAGGCCCAAACCGGTCGCGCCGGGCATCAGCCCGAAGTAGCTGAGATTGACCGCCGGGCTTTGCCGCCGGTCCAGCTCGAAGAACCCGGCCGGCTCGCCGCCCTGG
>CAXTUO010000432.1:0-4089 GCA_964247175.1 uncultured Acetobacteraceae bacterium
CCCGCCTGCTGCTGCGGCCCCGGGCGAAGGGGGCGCGGGCATGAGCGCCGCCCTTTCCGGCATGCCGCCCAAGGACATCGCCACCGCGTCCCGCCTCGGCCGCCGCCGGCGCAGGCGCCAGGGCGATCACTGTGGAGGCCAGGCTGGGCAGGAGCGGCGTCGGCGGCAGAAAGACCGGCGGCTTCGCCGCAGCGCCCTCCGGCGGCTCGGCCGGGCCGCGCGGGCGGTCCGACTTTCCGGTGTTGAGCAGGGCGGCGGCGCGTTCGATGAGATGGTCGGGTTGCGAGGCCATGGTGATGCCGTGTGTTCTGCTTAATGGATGATCGGTGACGCGGCGCGGGCGTGGGCAGGGCATTCCGGCCAGACGTTTGGCCCCAAGCACTTATTGCCAGATTGGCCGCCATCTGCAGGCATGTGCATCGCTGTCCTCAAGGGCGCCCCTTCATGTAAGGCCAGTCGGCGTGGCCGCGCCAGTCGGCCCGGTTGCGCCGCGCCGTCGCCCGGCAGCCATCCCACCAAATCTGCATCGCAGCAACAGTAATCAACGGTTGCGTAACGAGCAGGAAGCGTCTTGCCGCGTTGCACGGCTTTTCAACGCCAGGTGTGGGCGGCGGGCCATGGTTTCGCTTCGCCGTTCGTCTCATTTCGGCAGAACGTTCCAAAATACAGGGAGCGGCAGGGCTTCACAATCGCCGCGGTTTCGGCTTCGCTGCCATTTCGAGCCATTCCGGGGCGTAGCAGCATATGCGGCCCATTCTACACCTACAGGTTGTATGCCAGGAATTATGTTGCGATATCGTTGCGAACTGTTTTTAGAACGTTTAAGGACGCCTGTGGTGCGGGGAACACGCGAAACCGGCGACCTGCGGGGATTTGCTATAAACCGTCAGGTTGGGGGCGAGGAGTGTGGTTTGCTCCACCATGCAGATGATACTGAGCCCGGATGGTGGCACTGTTCCGGGTCGCATCTGGTCGCTCAACTGAAACGTGGCGTTTGGGGTTGAAATGACTCGCTTCGTTGAAAACCATATCTCGCCCGAGATGGCCGCGCTCTGGCTCCTTGAACTCGTCCTGTCGTTCAGCCTGGCCTACATCCTCCTCAGCACCGGCTCGCTGGCCGCCGGCGTGCAGCCCACCGTCGTGAACCATTCGCTGATCCTGGCGCTGACCAGCGGGTTCACGGCCTTCGCCATCGGCCTGTACCGGCCGGAAGGGTTCCGCCGCATGAGGGGCCTGCTGCTGAACACCGCCCTCGGCGGCGTGCTGGCCTTCCCGGCGGTCTGGCTGGTCAGCAAGGCGCTCGGCATCGGGGAAAACCAGTGGACCGGGCCTGACGCCCTATGGCCGCTCAAGGTCGGCGCGGTCTGGATCGCCGCCCTGTTCGCGACCCGGCTGCTGTTCCTGGCGGCGGTGCGGTCCAACCTGCTCGTCCGCCCGATCGCGCTGCTGGGCACCGCGAGCGCGATGGCGGCGACGATCGCGGCGATCCGCGGCGGACATGAAGGGTTCTTCGAGGTGGTGGTCGGGCCGGTCGCGAACGCCGGGCCGGCCACGCTGCGCGCCGCCGGGATCCGCGACGCGGTGCTGCCGCGATCCGTGCTGCTGGCCATGTCCCCCCGGGAACAGGCGAGCTACGCCGCCCATGGCGTCGCCCTGGCGACGGAAGCGCAGTTCTGGGAGCGCTCCCTCAAGCGCGTGGAGGTGTCGAGCGTCGATCCCGCTTGGATCGCCGACCTCGATGCGCCGCGGTGGCACCTGTCCGACCTGCTGAGCCGGATGGGCGACATCGTCATCAGCCTGGCCTTCCTTGTGCTCACCTTGCCGCTCATGCTGGTCGTGGCCTCGGCCGTGCGCCTGAGCGGCCCGGTGCTTTACCGGCAGGAGCGGGTGGGACTCGGCGGGCACCCGTTCACGCTGCTGAAGTTCCGCAGCATGCGCGTCGATGCCGAAACGCGCGGGCCGGCCTGGGCCACGCAGCGCGATCCCCGGGTGACCCGCGTCGGCTCCTTCCTGCGGCGCACCCGGATCGACGAGCTGCCGCAGCTGATCAACGTGCTGCAGGGCACCATGAGCTTCATCGGCCCGCGGCCCGAGCGTCCGCATTTCGTCGAGCAGCTTGCCCAGGCCATCCCGCATTACCAGGAGCGCGCACGGGTCAAGCCCGGCCTCACCGGCTGGGCGCAGGTGAATTTCCCCTACGGCGCCTCGGTCGAGGATGCGCGGGTCAAGCTGTCCTATGACCTTTATTACGTGAAGCACCGCGGCGCGCTTCTCGACCTGGCCATCCTGTTCTCCACGGTGCGCGTCATCCTGTTCCAGGAAGGCTCGCGCTGAACACCCATGCCGACGAAGCAAATTCTCTATGGCGCCTGCGCCGCCGCCTACCTCGTGCTCCCGGCGTTCATCGCAATGCGGTCGCGGCACCGGACGGGCTTGCTGCTGATCGCGTGCTGCCTCGTGACGGCGGCCTGGGCGGCTGCCCTCGCCGTGTCGCCGCCGCAGGGCTGGCGCGTGCTGCCCGATGCGCTCGACTACCTGCGGGCGCTTGCATGGTACGGCTTCGTCCTGCACCTGTACGGCCGGTTCGTGCCGTCCGGCCGGGCCATGCGGGCCTTCGCCGCGGCTGGCGCGGTCGCGGTTTTGGCCGCGGCGGCGGCCGTCGCGATGGAGGGCCGCTACGGCGTGCCGCGGCCGTCGATCCTGTCGCTTGGCATCACCGTCCGCCTCGGCGTCGCGGTGTGCGAGCTGCTGCTGATCGAGAACGTGTACCTCAACCTGCCGGACCATTACCGGTGGCACGTGGCGCTGCCCTGCGTCCTGCTGGGCGGCCTCGCCTGCTTCGACATGGTGCTCTGCGCCGACCTGGTGCTGTTCCAGCAGGCGTCGGCGTCGCTGACCGGCGCGCACGCCATCGCCGTCATCATCGTGGCGCCGCCGCTGGTGGCCGCGGCGGCGCGCGACCGGCGCTGGCGGCCGGGCCTGCAGCTTTCCCACGCCGCCGTGTTCCACAGCGCGACGCTGATCCTGAGCGGCGCGGTGCTGCTGGCGCTGGCGGCCGCGGGCGAAGCGTTCCGGCAGTTCGGCGCCGGCTGGGCCTGGATGGCGGAGGCCAGCATGGTCTTCGCGGCGCTGATCGGCATCGGCCTGCTGCTCACCTCCGGCTCCGCCCGCTCCCGCCTGCGCCGCACGGTGGTCGAGCACTTCTTCGCCCGCCGCTACGATTACCGCCAGCAATGGCTCAACTGCATCGACACGCTGTCGGCCACGAAGTCCCAGGGGCGGGCGGCGCTGCACACCAGGGTGATCCGCGCCTTGGCGGACGTGGTCGATAGCCCCCAAGGCGCGCTGTTCCTGCGGGACGGCGGCGCGGACGCGTTCCAATGGGCGGGGTCGTGGAACATGCCGGCGTCCCCCCCGGTGCCGCCGGACCACCTCGTGGTGGCCGCCATGCGCGGCGGCCAATGGATCGCCGTGCTGGACGGCCCCGGCGGTGTGGGCGAGCCGCTCGGCCAGCTCGGGCCGCTGTGGCTGGCGATCCCGCTGGTGGATGGCGACCAGCAGATCGGCTTGGTGCTGGCCGGGCCGCCGCGGGCGCCGTTCGAGCTGGACCAGGAGGTGTTTGACCTTTTGCGCATCGTGGGCCGGGAAGCCGCAGGCTTCGTCGCGGAACAGCGCGCCACCCGCGTCCTGCTGCAAACCCGGCAACTGCACGACTACGGCAAGCGCTTCGCCTTTGTCGCGCACGACATCAAGAACGTGTCGAGCCAGTTGTCCCTGCTGCTGTCCAACGCCGAGCGCCACATCGCCAACCCGGAGTTCCAGCGCGACATGCTGGAAACGGTGGGCGCCTCCGTGCAGAAGATCGCCGCCCTGCTGCGCCGGCTGGACGCGCCGGCTGCCGACCGGGTGTGCGCGGCCTTGACGCCCGTGCCGCGGCTGGAGGCGCTGCTCGCCAGGGACCGCCGGGTGCGCCGCACGGCGCTGCTGCTTGAGCACGACGGATCGACGGCAACCGTGGCGATTGGCCCCGACGCGTTCGACACCGCCGTCACCCACCTGCTGAACAACGCGGCCGAAGCGTCGGGCAAC
>CAXTUO010000433.1:0-4079 GCA_964247175.1 uncultured Acetobacteraceae bacterium
AGGCCTGGGCGGCGTCGCCGTAGCGGCGGGCGCCCATGAAGGTGTCGCCCTTGATCACCGCCGACGCCGGCAGGTTGGCCGGGTCGCGCCGCAGCTCGTCCGCCATCGCCAGCGCCCCGGCGATCCCCGACCGCCGCTGCTCGGCGAAGATCAGCGTGTTCATCATGCCGAGGTTGCCCGGCGACAGCTTGAGGCCTTCCCTGAGCGCCGCCTCCGCGCCGTCCAGGTCGTTGGTGTTCAGCGCCAGCGCGACCAGCGCCCGCCGGGTTTCGAGGTCGCCCGGCGTGCCCGCCAGGAGCTGCCGGTAGGACGCCTTGGCGCCCTTGGCGTCGCCGTCCGCGACCTGCGCCCGCGCCTGGGCGGCAAGCAGGACCGGCGGCGGCGGACCGCTTTCGAGCGCCTGACGCAGCACCTCCAACGCTTTGCGCGGCTCCTTCGCCTTGATCTCCAGGTCCACCAGGGCCGCGGTCAGGGCCGGGTTGCCCGGGGCCGCCGCTCGCGCGGCCTCGATGGCCTCGATGGCCTGCGGCAGCTTGTTGTCCTGGACCAAGGACTGCACGAGCGGCGTCAGCGCCTCCAGGTTGGCATGGTTCTTGGCCAGCATCCCGTTCAGCACCGCCTCCGCCTCCGGCTTGCGGTTCTGCAGGATGAGCACCTTGCCCAGGTTCACCCGGGCCGTGTCGGAGGCCGGGAACTTGTCCGCAACCGCGGCGAACTGCGTCCGCGCGCCGTCCAGGTCCATGCGCGCCAGCTTGACCATGCCGGTCAGGATGCCGACCATCTCCGTTTCGCCGTTCTGCTGGCGCATGCGGTCGAGCGCGGCTTGCGCCTTTTCCACGTCGCCGGAACCCAGCGCCGTGGCGACCAGCGCTTCCCCGGCGTCGGGCTGCCTCGGCTGGATGTCCAGCGCCTTCTCAAGCGCCGCCGTGGCGCCGGGCATGTCGCCGAGCTGCATGCGGGTGGATGCGAGGCGCGTCAGGATCTCGGGGCTGCCCGGCGCGAGCGACGCGGCCTCCTGGAAGGTGCGGGACGCGAGCTGCGCCTGGCCCCCGATGGCGTAGGCGCGGCCCAGGAGGTCCAGCGTTTCCGCCGTGTTCGCCCCGGCGGCGATCGCCTTGTTCAGCACCGCCACCGCGCGCTCCGGCCGCTGCGCGCCGAGCTCAACCCGGGCCAGCAGGCGCGCGCCGTCGAAATCCGTCGGCGCCTGCGCGACGTAGCGGAGCGCCGCGTCCACCGCCTGCTCGGTTTGGCCGAGGTTCGACTTGATCAGCGCCTGGAAGTACAGCCCGCGCGGGAAGCGCTGGATCACCGGCGAAAGCTGCTCCAACGCGAGGTCCGCGTCGGCATACCGCCCGGCGCGCACGAGCAGCACCATGTTGAGATACACCGCCCCGGCATTCTGCGGCTCGGCCGCGAGCACCTTGTTCACGTCGGCCCGCGCCTTCACGTCCTCGCCGGCCGCGAGGTACTGGTTGGCCCGCTCCAGCAGCATGCCGAGGGAGCTGGGTGCCGCGGCAACCGCGCGTTCCAGGTAGTCGAGCGCGCCGGCCCCGTTGCCCTTGGCGGCCAGGAGCTGCCCTTTCAGCACCAGCGCGTCCGCCCGCTTGTCGTTCAGCGCCAGGACGCGGTCCACCTGGCGCTCGGCGCCCGACAGGTCCTTCTCGATGACCATGATCCGAGCCAGGGTCAGTGCCGCGTCCTGGTTGTTCGGCGCCAGCCGCTGCGCTTCAACCAGGCTGGCCCGCGCGTCGGCATCGTTGGCCATGCCGATCTGCGCCATGGCACGCATCACGTAAGCCTTCGCGGCCTCCTCCGGCTCGGCGGCCGGGTCCACCTTCACTTCGGACAGCACCTCCTCGAAGCGCCCCTGCGCCAGGTAGGACTGCGCCAGCAGCGGGACGATCACCTTGCGGTCGCAGTTCAGCTCGCAGGCGACCTTCAGCTCCTTTTCCGCCGCGACCGGGTCCGAGGTCTGCAGCTGGAGCTGCGCCAGGCGAAGGTGCGCCTCGGCGTTGCGCGGGTCGGCCTTGACCGCGTTGCGCAGCTCGATCTGCGCGGCGCGCAGGTCGCCTTTCTGCAGCAGGATGCGGGCGTTCCGGATGGGGTCGCCGGTGTGGCCGAGCGCGTACCACCCTCCGCCGGCGGCAGCCGCGACGAGGAGGGCGGAGGCGGGAAGCAGGAGTTTTTTCATCGGTTCCAGCCTATGTTCTAGGAAAGGGCGTCTTGGGCGTCGGCATTCTCGACGCCCGCATTCCCGGCAACGGGCGCGTCGGCGCCGTCCGCCGACAGCCCGTGCGCTTCCAAGAGCGCGTAAAGGGTCGGACGGCTGATGCCGAGCAGGCGCGCGGCGGTCGCCAACGTGCCGTCGCTGCGGGCCAGCGCGCGCTGCACCACGTCGCGTTCGGCCCGTGCCCGGGCGGTCCGCAGATCGTAGGCCGTCATGTCCTCCTGGCCCGGCGCCAACTCCAGGTCGGCCGCCGAAACCAGGCGCTGCTCGCTCATCAGCACGGCGCGCTTCACCCGGTTCTCCAGCTCCCGGATGTTGCCGGGCCAGGGGTGGGCGGCGAGCGCCGCCAGCGCGTCGTCGGCGAAGCCGCGCACCGGGCGGCCGAACTCCCCGGCGAAGCGGGCCAGGAAATGCCGGGCCAGCAGCAGCGTGTCGCCGCCGCGGTCGCGCAAGGGCGGGATGCGCAGCGTCACCGGGTTCAACCGGTAGAACAGGTCGCCGCGGAACCGGCCCCCGTCCACCTGATCTTGCAAAGGTTGGTTCGTCGCCGACACCACGCGCACGTCCACCTGGATCGGCTGCCGCCCGCCGATGCGCTCCACCCGCTGGTCCCCGAGGAAGCGCAGCAGCTTGACCTGCAGCGTGTGCGGCAGGTCGCCGATCTCGTCCAGGAACAGGGTACCCTTGTTCGCCAGCTCGATCTTGCCGAGCGTCTGCTTCACGGCCCCGGTGAAGGCGCCGCGCTCATGGCCGAACAGCTCGCTTTCCAGCAGCGCCTCGGGGATCGCGCCGCAGTTGATCGCGACGAAGGGCTGCCGCGCCCGCGGGCCGAGGTCGTGCAGCGCCCGGGCCAGCGCCTCCTTGCCGGTGCCGCTTTCGCCGAGCAGCAAGGCGGACACGTTGGCCGCCGCCAGCTTCTCGATGTCGCGGCACAGCTTCAACATGCCGGGGTCGGCGGTCACGATGTTCTTGACCGGCGAGGGCGAAGGCTCCGACAAGCGCCGGTTCTCGTCCTCCAAGGTGCGCAGGCGCAGGCTGCGCTCGACGATGGTGCCCAACATGCCGATATCGACCGGCTTCTCGCAGAAGTCGTATGCCCCGGCGGCGACCGCGCGCAGCGCGTGCGCGCGGTCGCCGTGGCTGGTGGCGACGATCACCTTGGTGTTGGGCGCCTGCCGCGCCAGGCTGTCCAGCGTCGCGAACCCCTCGCTCACGCCGTCCGGGTCGGGCGGCAGGCCGAGGTCCATGATGGCGACCGCCGGGCGCTCCTTTTGCGCGACCGCCAGCGCCTGCAGCCGGGTGTGGGCAAACACCACCTCGCAGGATGGAAAGGCCCAGCGGTACTGGCTGCACAGGCCCACGTCATCCTCGATGATGAGCAGCTTGGGGAGCAGCTTCGGCGCCGGGGCGTTCACCGCCCGGCCTCCACACACAGCGCGGCGCTGCGGGCGTCCGCCCGTTCCACTGGCGCCCCCTCCTGGCCGCCCGGCGCCGCGTGGCCCGGCGTGTCGGCGCGCGGCAGCACCAGGCGCATGGTCGTGCCGGCGCCGGGCGCGCTGATGGCCTGCACGTCGCCGCCGCCTTCCCGCAGCAGCTCCCTTGCCTGGAACGCGCCGATGCCGGAGCCTTGGCGCTTGGAGGTGCCGAAGGGCTGGAACAACTGGTCCCGGATGAACTCGGAGGTCATGCCGCACCCCTTGTCGATGATGTCGATGACGACCTGCTGCGCCTCGTGCCGCACGCGGACCCGCACCGGCTCGTTGCCCGACGCTTCGGCCGCGTTGTTCAGCAGGTGGGTGACGGCGGTGTCGAAGGCGTCCGGGCTGATCGCCACCGTCGCCGTTGATCCGTC
>CAXTUO010000434.1:0-4071 GCA_964247175.1 uncultured Acetobacteraceae bacterium
TGCAGGTCGCGGACCGTCGCAAGCGCCTCCTGCAGCGACCGCTCGGCCCGGTCCCTGGCGGCGCGCTCGTCCCGCAGCGCCGCCTCGATGGCAGTGCGACTCGCGGGCGACCCCTCGGCCTCGTCGGGGCGGTGCCGGCCGACGATCGTGACCGGCACGGCGCCGTCCGGCACGAAGCGGTGGCGCGGCTTGTCAGAGGCAGGCCGTCCGGCTGGCCGGATCTGCGGACCCGCCTGCGGCCGTTCGGGTCGGGGCGGGCTGCTGCGGGCGGCACGGTCTCCGGTCAGGCCGAGCGCCCGGCGCATGCGCTCCTCGACGGACAAGGTGTCGAGGGCATCCGGGGAAGGTGGTTTGGGCAAAGGGGACATTGTTCTTCCACACAGGTTGAGGGCGGGTTGGGCCAGGATCTGCCGGCGGCGACCCTCAAGCCTTGTTGACGGGCAGCGCGCCTGCTCTGCGGCGCACAAAGCGCTTGCCATGCCGCTTCGGGAAGGCACATTCGGCACCCGGCAGCGTCGTTTCGGCGCTGCCGGACGTTTCCTCCCTAAACTTGGCGGCGCCCGCAAGGCGTCGCCATCTTTTTGGGTCGGGATCGCGTCGTCAACAGGTAGGAGGGCTGCCCGGCAGGTGGCGTCGCCGCTGCTCCGCGTGCCCTGCCCGCCTGCCACGATATCTGGCCTGCGCCCCTTCGCCACAAGACCCCACACGATGGTCTCGGTTGGAACCGCCCGGACTTGGCGCTGGGCCAGATACGCCTTTGTGGCCGGCAGGCAAACCCGTTGCGGCACTGGTGTCTGGCTTCTAGCATCTTGCTGCGCGCCCCGTAGCCATCCGGTCCGATGCAGGAGCCGACCGGCTGGCCGCGGCAGCCCAGCCGAGCGAAAGGATGGCCCGTCCATGCCCAGCACACCTTCCAACAGTGCCCATGAAGCCCACCTCCGCGCGACGCCCGGCAACGGCAACGCCGGCGTCGTGCCGCGGGCCGGCGCGGAGACCCGCGCGGCACGGGCCATAGGCGTGGCCGCCGCGTCGGAGACAGTCGGGTTTGCCCTCTCCCCCGTGCGCGTCGTGCCGTCCGGCCTGTGGCGGGCCAAGGCGATCGCGGCGGCGCTGCGGGCGGCGGACATAGCCGTGCTGAAGCAGGCGCGGGACATCACGGCCTCCATGCTCGGCTTCCGCGGCTGGCGCGAGCTGGAGTGGGCCGCGACCAAGGGACGGGCGGACCCGCCGGACGAGCAGTGCAGCGCCGAGGAGGTCCGCCGCCGCCGCACCTACCAGGCCTATGCGCTTGCCTCGTGCAGCAACATGGGGCCAAGGGCGGCCACCATCGCCGTGGACGCTCTGCAGCCTACCGCCAAGGCGGGCCAGCCCGCGCTGGATGCCGGCACGCTTGCGCGCATGTGGGAGGCGCCGCGCGAGCGTGCGAAGGCACGGATCGCGGACGGACTCGGCGGCAGGGGATATGACGATTGGGACGACCGCGGGGAGCCCGAGGCTGACCGCACGGGCCACGAGGACGCCGATGCCGTGGCTCAGGTCCTGGCCGAGGCTGGGCTCGGCTCATTGGCCGACCCGCTGGACGTGATCGACGTCTTGCAGCGCACGCCCTCCATTCCTGTGAGCGTGTGGTCCCCGGTGCTGGAGAAGCGCTTCGGTTGGGCAATCACGCCGACGGACGAGGATATGGAACGGAACGGCGAGTAAGCCGCCGCGGCGGCGGGCTGGCGACGGCACGCACCGGTGTTCATGCCGGCCGTAGCCATGCTCCCGGTAGCCTGGAAAACGCGCCGGCCGAACGCATACAGGCCCGGGTCGCCGATGGGTGTCCGGCCGGCACGGTGTCGTTGTTCAGCAAGCCGGCCTGCGTGCCGCTGGAAGGCAGGCGTGCCGGCGTTGCCCTGCAGGAGAAACCGGACGCCGTTGGCCGGCCTTCAGCTTTCATCGCTTCGCGGGCCGGCCAACGTTTCGCGCAGCAGGGCAGCGACAGCCTTCTCGAACGTCTCGCCAGCCTTCCAGCCGTTCTGCTCGGCGATCGCGTAGAACTGGTCCACCGTCTCCTTGGTGGTCTTGGCACTGAAGGTCACGTTGCGCCCCGTCCGGTATACCATCGGTTTACGGTGGGTAGACTGAACGGCAACCGGCGCGATGACGGCGGGTTCGCGGCTTTGAAAGCGGCTGTTGGCGGTTGCAGCGTCGATCTCCTCCACGCGCGGCCGCGCGTCGGGCTGCGGCTTCGGCGCGAAGTCGCTGACATCGAGCGGACTTGCCGTAGTTGGGGTGGCGAAGATGCTGGTTCGCTCGGTCATGCGGCCGCTCCTGTCCGATTGGCGCGGAGAACGCCGACAACCTCCTTGGCGAACGCTTGCGCGTTCTCGATGGCGGCTGGGACGTTCCGGACATTCGCCCCATCGAGACTTGCCAAGCTGCCTCCAAAAGAGAACAGCGCCCGGAACGCTTCCCTGTCGTGCAGGCGGGTTTTCAGCACCGGCACGCCGTTGGACGCAAACTCGGCCTCGATGCTGGACAGCGTACGCGGCCGAATGGCGGCGCTCGTGCAGGTGAACAAAATAGCAGCCGGGATGCGTATCCGGAACGCTTCTTCCTGCTGCCTGACCTCCCGGATGGCGGCGACAGCCTCAATGGCATCGAGGACCGACCCGCGCGTCGGGATGATGACCAGATCCGCCCGGCTCATCGCGTAGGGGATCATGCGTGAAGCTGTGCCTTCCAAATCCACAATGACGAATGCTGCCCGGGCGGCTTGTTCCTCGATGACGCGGACGACGGTTCGCTCGCTCACGTCGTCGATCACGGCCAACGATGCTGGCCGCCCCGGCAGCTTGCTCCACCGAGACACGGGCTTGTTGGGGTCGGCGTCGATAATCGTGACCCCTGCCCCGCTGGCGGCCAGTTCCGTTGCGAGCAGTACGGCCGAGGTGGACTTGCCTGCGCCGCCCTTCGGCGACGCGAAAACAACGGTCGGCACATGGGCCTCCTGCTGTGGATGTTGATGGCCAGTGAGCAGACGGTAAGCTTTCCGGCTACGGATCGTCAACAGTTGGCCAACCGCCTACTTTCGGTCTTGCTTGGCTAAACCTTTGGTAAACCTTTGGTAAACGTTTACCAAAGGTTTATCAAAGGTTCATTAAACCTGGTTCAGCCGTCGTCATTGTCCGCCCCGGGAACCTGGCCGTTGTTGGAAAGGCTTGATCCTTCGCTGCGTCAGCTAGGAGGCGGTCAGACGCCATCAGAGAAGATGATGTATCGACCCTGGCCGTCGGCCCCACGAGCAGGGCTGACACAGAAGCCTTCTACGGCCAGCGCAGATGCTGGCTGGATCCGGAACCACGAAGGAGCAGCTCGCAGGTCGCGAGGGCTTGCCCGACCTCACCCGAGAGCCCCGCCCTACAGCACGCCCCCCAAACACGACACCCTGCCCCGGCCGCCGAGCTGCTGGCCTAGGCGCAAGCCGTCGCCACCCTCAAGCCTAGCCATGACCCGGCCGAGTTCGAGGTCCAAAAGTCGGAGATCGCCGCGGCGCTGCGCCGCCTGGCCGGGCTCCTACCGGGCGACCCGCTGACCCAATGCGATCCGTCACGTAACGGGATGGGTTCCGGGATCGGAGCCAGGCGGCGGGAGTAGGGGTGTGGGCCAGGGCACGCCCTGACCCGCTATGGCCCTGATCCGGTGGACACTAGGGCCGTAGGGCCCCCGCGCCGAATCGACTTGGAGGGCAAGCCAGGACCCTAGCGCCGGCCATGCGGGAGAAACAAGCGCATCGGGACGGCGTAGCTGCTAAGCCTCGTCGCTCAGCAGCTCGTCCAGCGTGAACGGGCAGGCGTCCGGCAGGGGCAAGGGCGGCTGGCCGTCGATGGTGGCGGGCATGATGCGCCGCGCCCGCTTGTAGAGCGCCGCCATGTCGATGCGCTGGCGCATGGACGGGCTGAAGCTGTCGGCGGCGTCGGCTCGGAACCTGCGGGTCTCCGCGCGCCAGTGTTCCACATACGGAGCGTCAGGCCACCCTCTGCACTTTAGGTCATGTTCCAGTGCCCGTGCTAGCAGGGATCGCAC
>CAXTUO010000435.1:0-4065 GCA_964247175.1 uncultured Acetobacteraceae bacterium
TGTCGGTCAGCGTCGCCGGGAACAGCGAGAAGATCTCGCCCCAGCCGAAGAACACCACGCCGGACAACAGCACGAACAGCAGCGGGTTGCCGGCCGAGGCGAGCCAGGCGGCCATCGCCAGACCCTCCAGCCCGAAGGCCAGCGCCATGGTGTTCTCCCGCCCGATGCGGTCGGACACCCAGCCGAAAAACGGCCGGGTCAGGCCGTTGCAGAAGCGGTCGATGGTCAGCGCGAGCGGCAGGGCGGCGAAGCCCCACACGGCCAGCTTGGCGATGCCGAAGTCCCCGGCCATTGCCCCGATCTGCGATGTCACCATCAAGCCGGAGGTGGACATCATCGTCATCATGACGAACATCAGCCAGAAGATCGGGCTGCGCAGCATGGATTCAGTGTCCAAATCCGCGGCCCCGCTTGCCAGCCGCGTCGGCACGGCGGCGGCTGGCGGCGCGCGCAGGCCGAGGGCCGCCAGCACTCCGACGGCGCCGAAGATCAGGCCGAACTTGAGCAGCGTCGCCTGGTAGCCCTCGGTCGCCAGGCTGTCGGCGATGGGGAAGGTGGTGACGATGGCGCCCATGCCGTATCCGGCCGCGACGGCGCCGGCCGCGAGGCCGCGGCGGTCCGGGAACCAGCCCACCATCTGCCCGACGACGCCGATATACACGATCCCGGTGCCCAGGCCGCCCAGCAGCCCATAGGTCAGGTACAGCCCGGCGAGCGAAGTGGCGGAAGCGGCCAGCACCCAACTCAGTCCGGTCAGCCCGGCGCCGAAAGCGATCAGCCAGCGCGGGCCGAACCTTTCAACGAGCCAGCCCTGGAACGGGCTGAAAAACGTTTGCAGGACGATGAGGATGCTGAACGTGACCTGCACGCCGGCAGCCGAGGCCCCCAGCGTGGCGCCAAGCGGCTTGGTGAACAAGGTCCAAACGTATTGCGGGCTGGAGATCGCCATCATGCAGACCAGGCCCAAGGCCAGTTGCACCCACCGGGTGCTGGCGACGGGCAGGGCGGCAGTCGGTCGAAGCGTTGCGCTCATGGTGGTTCCCGAGACGGTTCGCCTCGGGTCACGCAAGGATGGTGCCAAGGCGCGGGGGCGCCGCGCCAGGCGCTACTCCGCGGCGGCGGTCAGGCGCTTCGCCGCCTTGCAGATGGCCGCCAGCGTATAGGGCTTGCTGATGAACACGTCCCGCGCGGAGGCGTTGGTTTCCTCGTCCGCGCCGCCGGTCATGAAGATGATGGGCAGGTCGGGCAGGTTCTCACGGGCCTTGAGCGCCAAGGCATGGCCGTTGATCGTTCCCGGCAACTGGATGTCGGTCAGCAGCAGGCTGATTTCCCGGTGGCTTTGCAGGATCGGCAGCGCGTCGTCGCCGGTTTCGGCCTCAAGGACCTGAAAGCCTTCGTCGCTCAGCGCCTCGGCCAGGGTCAATCGAACAAGGAATTCATCCTCGACGATCAATATCTTGGACAACTTGCCACCTATGTTCGACATTCCTGCAACCTTGCGAATCCATGGCGCGATAGCAAGCCATTCTCGTATTTCTTACGATCAAGCGCCCGTGATGAAAAAATGAGCGCAGGAAAGGGGTTAAAACTGGTTTGCTGCCGATCCGAATAGTGTCGTAAAGACGCGGCCAGCCAAAGATAACGCCCCAGCCCGGCGCGGACATCATCCCTCGGCCGGTTCAGGCATGGTAGCCTGCGTCCTGCGCCGACGCCAGACGATCCGGCATGGAGTCTTTGATGCGACTGCTTTTGATGTTCGTTGTGCTCGTGGCGTCCATGTCCGGCCCGGCGTGGGCCGGCGGCCTCGCCATCGTGCTGAACTCGGGCGACGCGACCCTGAGCGTGCTCGACATGGCCCGCGAAACCGAGCTACGCCGGGTGCCGGTGCTGCGGGAGCCGCACCACGTCGTGCTCAGCCCGGACGGGTCCGAGCTGCTGGTTGGCGACGCGGGCGCGAACGAGATGCTGTTCCTTGATCCGCATACCGGCGAGGTGAAGCGCCGCCTGCCGATGGCCGACCCCTACCACCTGGCGTTCAGCCCGAATGGCAAGTGGCTGACCGTGACGGGCCTGGCGCGCAACCAGGTCGATGTTTACGACGCCGCCAGCATGGTGCTGGCCAAGCGTTTCCCGCTCAGCTCGATGCCGAGCCACGTCACCTATGCCCCGGACAGCAGCATGGCCTACGTGACGCTGCAGGGCACCAACCGGCTGGCCGCCATTGACCTCCGGCGCCAGGCGGTGAGCTGGACGGCTGAGGTCGGGGCGACGCCGGCCGGGGTGATCTGGCTGAACAACAAGCTGCTGGTGGCCAACATGGGGTCGGACCACGTGGCGGTGGTGGACCCCGTCGATGGCCGGGTCGAGCAGCGCATCCATACCGGACGCGGCGCGCACCAGTTGTTCCTGTCGCCCGACCGCAAGATCTTGTGGGTCAACAACCGGGTGGACGGCACGACGGTGGCGCTGGACGCCGCGACCTACGCGCTCATCCGCAGCTACCGGGTGCCGGGCGGGCCTGACTGCATCGACTTCGCGCCGGACGGCAAGCTGTGGATCACCCAGCGCTTCATCCAGAAGGTGGGCGTGCTCGACCCGGCGACCGGGGCGTTGCAGTCGATCCCCGTCGGGCGCTCGCCGCATGGCATCTATCTCACGGCGAACGCGCGGTGACGGACCCGTTCAGCCTGGCGGCCGGATGGCTGACCGAAACCGTGCTGCTGCCGATGCTCTACGCCTTCGGCGGGATGGAGTGGGAGGAGATCGCCTTCGGCTGGGCGCTGTTCGCCTGCTACGGCGTGGCGCAGGTCGCGGTGACGTTCGCCGTCTGCCTGCCGCTGGAACGCTGGCGCCCGGTGGAGCGGTGGCCGGACCAGAAGGCGGTTTGGGTGGACGTGCTCTACACCTTGCTGTCCCGCGTCGGCGTGCTGCCGCTGGTGACGTTCGTGCTGTTCTACCAGCTGCAGGTGACGTTGAACGGCTGGCTGTCCGACCACGGCTGGGTGCCGCCGACGCTGGAGCGGCTGTTCCCGGCGCTGCTCGGCCACCACCTGCTGACCTTCTTCCTGTATGCCGTGATCCTCGACTTCTCCGAGTACTGGCGGCACCGGCTGTCGCACCGGTTCGGCTGGTGGTGGGCGCTGCACTCGCTGCACCATGCGCAGCGGCAGATGACGTTCTGGTCCGATGACCGGAACCACCTGCTGGACGACCTGATCGGCTTTGTCTGGTTCACCGCCGTGGCGCTGCTGATCGGCATCCCGCCCATGCAGTTCCCCTTGCTGGTGCTGGTGCTGCGATTCCTGGAAAGCCTGTCGCACGCCAACGCCCGGCTGTCGTTCGGCTGGCTCGGGGAGCGGCTGCTGGTCTCACCCCGGTTCCACCGGTCGCACCACGGCGTGCTGGCGGCGGGGCAGCGCAGCGCCAACTACGGCGCGATCCTGCCGTGGTGGGACATGCTGTTCAGGACGGCCGATTTCGACCGCGCCTATGTCCGCACCGGGGACCCCTCGGCGGAGGAGGCGTTGGCGACCGGGAGCTACGTCCAGCAGCAATGGGCCGGGCTGCGCCGCATGGCGCGGATGGCCGGCTGGACCGGTCCCCGCCGGGCCGGGGGCTTCAGGCGGGGACATTGAGCCGCGGCGGCTACGGCTTGGCGGCGGCGACCGACTTGCGGATGACCTCCTCCGCCGCGTCCTTCCCGGCCCAGCCCGTCACCTTGACCCACTTGCCCGGCTCCAGGTCCTTGTAGCGGGTGAAGAAGTGCTCGATGGCCGCGCGGGTGATGGCCGGCAGGTCCTCGACCGCGTGGACGTCGGTGAACTGCGTGTGGATCTTGTCGTGCGGGACGCAGATGATCTTCTCGTCCTGGCCGCTCTCGTCCTCCATCTGCAGCATGCCGATGGGGCGGCAGCGGATCACGGCGCCGGGCACCACGGGGGCGGGGGCGAGCACGAGGGCGTCGGCCGGGTCGCCGTCGTCGGCGAGGGTGCCGGGGATGAAGCCGTAGGCCGCCGGATAGGCCATGGGCGTGAACAGGAAGCGGTCCACGAAGACGGCGCCGCT
>CAXTUO010000436.1:0-4064 GCA_964247175.1 uncultured Acetobacteraceae bacterium
CGAGATGAAGACCCAAATCAAGCTGCACCTGCCCAGCCACGCCCCGTGCCAGTCCATCCTGGCCTTCGTCCTCGGCCGCATGCCGCGCATCGTCAGCTAGGCTGCGGGGCAGCCTGCCCCATCGCCATACGCTTCCATCAACCCCCAACGCCGCCGTATCGAGTCGCCAACATGCCCTCCGACGTGGCAACGAACCTACATGCCCGCACAACCGCTGCGCGAAAACCGCGCGCCTCAAACGGGGCCAACCTCAGAGCGGTGAATTTTTGCGGCTAACTGAACCATATTGCGGCTAGACGGCGTACCGACGCGATGGCGAGCATCTCGCCAGATCACGAGCACCCAACAAAAACTATCAGTTGAAAGCCGTTTACTTATTGCGACGATAAGGAAATTTGATTACTTCACGAAAGAGTGAATGTCTCGAATTTCGATAAGCAGAGCGACATGAGCCAAGTTACCCTAGCCGCAGCCATCGCAGCCGCTTTTTCTGAACTGGTCGTGCAACTGGCCGATACGCCTGCCCTGGTTCACGAAGTCTACCGATTGCGCCACCAAGTTTACTGCCTGGAGCGCGGCTATGAGCCTGGGCAGGACGGCATCGAGATGGACGCCTACGATGCTCATGCCGCCCACGTCGCGCTCCGCCTTGCGGGCTGCGGCACCGTCATCGGCACAGCCCGCCTGATCCTGCCGCACGCAGCCAGGCGATCGGACAGCTTCCCAATGCAAGCCGTCTGCGCCGCGGAGCACTTCGCCACCCTGCCCTTCGCGCGCACGGCAGAAATTTCCCGCTTCGCGCTCTCTAAGGAGCGCCGTGGGCTGAGCAACGCCGCCACCAGCTTGTCCCGCCTGGCGTTGGTGCGCGGGCTCGTGCAGCTCAGCCAGCAGGAAGACGTCACCCACTGGTGCGCCGTGATGGAACGCACCCTGCTGCGCCTGCTGCGCGCCTCCGCCATTCATTTCGAGGACATGGGGCCGGTGGTCGAGTATCACGGCCTGCGCCAGCCCGCGTCTTGCGAGTTGGGCACGATGCTCCGCCGCATGGAGCAGGAGCGGCCGGAGATATGGGATTACGTGACGGCGGACGGCGCCTATGCCCCTTTCGCCGAGACGGCTCCCTTCGAGAAGCGTCAGCCAAAGCAGCACAGTGCGCAGAGCGTGCTGGGGCCTGTCGAGTGTCAATGCTGAAATTATTAAAAGGGTGCCGTCGCGGTCGTGGTAGAAATAGGTTGGTGGCGTGTCTCTGGCTTGTCCAACGAGCCATTACCGGCGTTCGAGCGCCGGCGGAGACCACGTGTTTGGACGACCTCCTGGATGCAAGAGATTTCTGAAGGAATTCGGTGATTGGTGCGACTGCGGTCGTGTTTCCGGCCTGTTGGCGCGGCACGTCGACCGCTGGCCCAGATGGGTTTCGCGTCCGGTGCCCAAACGCCATGGCGACCTATGCTCCGCCATGGCGCCGACGACCAGCAGCTGCCGCAGCCGTTCATTGCCTGCCCGGCTAATGCCGCCCAGGCGCTGCTTGCCGCCGCTGGAGTGCGCGCGCGGCGTCAGCCCGAGCCAGGCGGCGAGGTGGCGGCCGCTCTCGAACTGCGCCGCTTCCACGTTCAACGCGAGGCTGACCGCGGTGATCGGCCCGATGCCGGGCACCTTTGCCAAGCGCTGGCTCACCTCGCTTGCCTTGTGCATGGCGTGCAGCCGGGCGTCGATCGTGGCCAACTGCCCGTCGATCTGCTCGATCTGCCGATCGAGCAGCGCCAGCATCTCGCGCGCGATCTCCGGCACGCCCGGGTCGACCGCCAGCTTGGCCAGCAGTTCCTCCACCCGCGACAAGCCAAGCGGCACCACCAAGCCGAACTCCGTCGCGTGCCCGCGCAAGGCGTTCACCACCTGCGTGCGGCTTCGCACCAGCAGCTCCCGCGTGCGCAGCACCATGATCTCGCCTTGCCGCCCTGCTGTTTTGACCGGCACGAAGCACATGGAGGGGCGGCCGGCTGCTTCGCAGATCGCCTCCGCGTCGGCCCGGTCGGTTTTGCTGCGCTTAACGAACGGCTTGACGTACTGCGGCGGGATCAGCCTCACCCGGTGGCCCATTGCCGTCAGCCGCCGTGCCCAGTGGTGGGCACCCTCGCACGTTTCCAACGCGACCTCTGTTGGCGCGAGCTTTGCCATATAGGCCTCGAACGCGCTCCGTCTCAAATCCCGCCGCAGCACGGCAGCGCCGCTCGCATCCATTCCGTGCAGGGTGAACACGTGCTTGGACGTATCTATCCCAACCAGCTTAAACTCCATTTCGGACGGCTCCATGGTTTGATCCACAACGACCAGACCTTGGCACACCCGATGCCGCAAGGGGCCGTCCACCCCAACGCCATGGAACAGGACAGCACGAAGACGCAAGCGGACGGCACGTCCAGGGGCTACGCATGAGATTTCTCCGGTATCATGTAGCTGCCGCCACCGGCGAAATCGGCCTTGTACTTGGGAGCTGATGCTGCCATGAAGATGCCGGTTTTTCTTCTGGTGATCGGTCCCATGGCGCAGCACTTCCTGCTTTCGGCCGGCGCGCCCTCGCTCAGCGCTGCCAAGATCATGCGCACGTCCGACAGCGGGGTGGAAAACGTGTTCCTCCGCCTGCGCTGGCCCGAAACGGACGGAAAACCTGTCTGCCCGGACTGCGGCTGCTCGATCTGCTACGCGTGCCGGCGGCCGACGGGCCAGTTGCGATGGCGCTGCAAAGCGTGCCGTGGTGATTTCTCGATCACCTCGGGCACGTTGTTCGCCTGGCACAAGCTGCCGCTGCGGACCTACCTGCTCGCCGTCGCCGGCTTCTTCAACGAGGTCAAGGGCAAGAGCATGCTGGCCTTTTCCTGCGAACTCGACGTGCAATACAAGACGGCCTTCGTGCTGGCGCACAAGCTGCGGGAAGCCATGGCGTCCAGCATGAAGGGCCTGCGGATCGGCGGCGAAGGACGGGTGGCCGAGGTCGACGGCGCCTAGTTCGGTGGCCATGTCCGGCCGGAGAACCGGGCCGCCGACCGGGTCGACCGGCGGCTGGCCGGGAACAAGTCGGGCAAGCGCCGGGCCGTGGTGGTGATGCGCGAGCGCGACGGCCGCACGCTGGCGCAGGTGTTTGGCGGCGAAGAGGCCGCCGTGACGGCCATCCGCCAGCGGATCGCCCCCGGCACCGTGGTGCACGCCGACGAAAGCCCGGCCTGGAACCCGCTGCACGCCCGGTTCGCCATGCAGCGGGTCAACCATCAGCACGGCTACAGCATCGATGGCGCCTGCACCAACGGGGCGGAGTCCTACTTCTCCCGCCTGCGCCGCGGCGAGCTGGGACACCATCACCACGTCGCCGGCCCCTATCTCGTCCGCTACGCGCAAGAAGCGGCATGGCGGGAGGACCTGCGCCGGGTCAGCAACGGCGAGCAGGCGCATGGCGTCGTCGGCCTGGCAATGCGAAGCAGCCCTTCGGTCGACTTCTGCGGCTACTGGCAACGGGCGCAAGCCGCTTAGCCGATCCGCCACGAGGCCACGCCGGCGATCTCGACGCGCCGGATCGTGGCCTTGGCCCGGCCGAGCGACCCCAGGACGGTCTTCTGGACCAGCGCGCAGCTGCGCTCGTCTGTGGCCGCGATAACCCTCAGGCTCATAACCTGTTCAGTCAGCGCGCATCGTCATGGGCGCAGGCGCTTCGCGCAGCACGTCAGGGATCAGCCGCAAGCATTCGCCAGGGCGGAACCAGACATTGCGGGGCCGCTGTCGCCGGGGGCCGGCCTCCTCCAGCACGAGGCCTGGGTCGAACAACCGCATGGCGGCGTCGAGGTGCACGATGCTGGACGATCTGCTGCTCCAGATGGCTCACGATCCCACTCGGCTCGGATCGCTTCCCGCGCAAAGCGTCCATGACGTGCGGCTCGGCCATCGCAACTCTCCATCCTGGATCAAGGTTCAGGATGGTAACCGGGCAACCCCACCTCTCGGAACAAGGGCGTGATGGCATCGTCTCTGCTCAACCCGGGTAGGAGGCCTGCCCGCGTAGGGTTTGCTGGATAGCT
>CAXTUO010000437.1:0-4042 GCA_964247175.1 uncultured Acetobacteraceae bacterium
AGGTGTCCAGCACCTGCGCCACCGCGGCGCCCAATGGATAATCGAGGGGGCAGCCGGCGTCCGCGGGCGGGACCGGGAAGGGCGCGCGGGCGGCGGGGGGGGCTGCAAGCGGAAGCTGCGCCTCCGCAAAGCCGGTGTAGCGCGGCGCCGGGCGGTGGCCCCCGACATCCCGGGGCGGGATGAGCCGCATCGGCGGGCGGGCCGCGAACTGCACCCGGGGCGCCGCGGGGCCTGCGCCGCCGGCCAGGGCGCGGGACACGGCGCCGATCACCAAGGACCGCACCGCCGCCGGGTCCTGGAAACGCAGCTCGGTTTTGGCCGGGTGCACGTTGACGTCCAGCGTTTCCGCCGGCAGATGCAGGAACAGCGCCGCCACCGGGTGCCGCCCGGCGGCGATCACCTCGCGATACGCCACGCGCAAGGCGGTCCGCAGAACCGGGTCCGTCACCGGGCGGTTGTTCACCACCAGGCTCTGCGCCGCCACGGTGGCCCGCGTGACGGTGGGCGCGCAGGCGAAGCCGTGGACGCGCATGTCGCCCCGGCTCTCGTCGAGCGGCAGCAGCGCCGATGCCGCTTCCGGCCCCAGCAGCGCCGCGACCCGGGCGGCGCGGTCCTGCGCCGGCAGATCGAAGGCGACCCGGCCCTCCGTCACGCAGCGAAAGGCGACGTGGGGAGCGGAAAGCGCCAAACGGCGCACGGCGTGCTCGGCGTGCTCGGCTTCCGTGCGCGAATGCTTGAGGAACTTGCGCCGGGCGGGCGTGGCAAAGAACAGGTCGGACACCACGGCGCGGGTGCCGGGTGGCCCGGCGGCTGGGTCCGGCCCGGACACCTGCCCGCCTTCCACCCGGATCACATGGGCGTGCGGCGCCCCGCGCGGGCGGGAGGTCACGTGCAGGCGGCCGGCCGCGCCGATGCTCGGCAGCGCTTCCCCGCGGAAGCCGAGCGTCGCGATCCGCACCAGCGCGTCGCGGTCCGCGCCGTCGGGGGCAAGCTTGGAGGTGCAATGCCGCTGCACCGCCAAAGCGAGGTCGGCGGCGTCCATGCCGCAGCCGTCGTCCTCCACCTCGATGCGCTCGATGCCGCCGCCGGCGAGGGTGACGGCGACCCGGGACGCGCCGGCATCCAGCGCGTTCTCCACCAGCTCCTTGACCGCGGCGGCCGGGCGCTCGATCACCTCCCCGGCGGCGATGCGGTTGACCATGCCTTCGGACAGCAGGCGGATCCGCGGCGGCGGCCCAGGCTCGGATAGGGGCGTCGTGCGGTGAGGCTGCGGCACGGGGCGGAGCATGAGCCTGTCTAGCATGGGCGGGGACGGGCAGACTACACTGGCCTTCGCATCTCGAAGGCGACCCATCCATGCCCGAAGCCGGCCTGCTCCCCATCGACCCCGGCGCCCGCCGCGCCATCCTCCAGGCGGTGGACAGCCTCGCTGACGACTCGGTGGCGCTGCTGGCGCAACTGGTGCGGCACCGCAGCCTGCTGGGCGAGGAGGCTGGCTGCCTCTATGCGATGGCGGAGGCGTTCGCCGGACTGGGCCTGGCGCCGCGGCGGGTGCCGGTCGATGCGGACGCGCTGGCGGGCGTGCCGGGCTTCTCGCCGCCGCTGATCCCCTATGCCGGACGGGACAACGTGGCGGCGGTGCACCGGCCACGCGAGGCGCGGGGACGCAGCCTGATGCTGCAAGGCCACGTCGATGTGGTGCCGGAGGGCGCGGCCGACCTGTGGACCACGCCGCCGTTCGAGCCGAGCGTCCGCAATGGCCGCATGTACGGCCGGGGCGCCGGCGACATGAAGGCGGGCCTCGCCTCGATCATCATGGCTTGTGCAGCGCTGCACCGCGCCGGGCTGCAGCCGGCGGCGGAGCTGCAATTGGCGGCGGTGATCGAGGAGGAGTGCACCGGCAACGGCGCGCTCGCGGTGATGCACGCGCTGCCGCGGCCGGACGCCTGCCTGATCCCCGAACCCGGCCCGGGCTTCCCCGCGCTGTACGTGGCGGAGGTCGGCGTGGTCTGGGCCTGGATCACGATCACCGGGCGCCCCGCCCACGTCCGCGAGATGCAGGCGGGGGTGAACGCCATCGAGGCCGCGTACGTGCTCATGGAACGGCTGCGCGCCTATGAGGATGCGGCCAACCGCGCCGAGCATCGGCACCCGGCCTTTGCCGGGGACAACCACCCGGTCAACGTCAACTTCGGCACGCTCACCGGCGGCGAATGGAACAGCAGCGTCGCGACCCGCGCCCGGCTCGGCGTGCGGGTGGGCGTCATGCCAGGCCATAGCTGCCACGACGTGCGGGCGGAGATTGAGCGCCTGGTGGCGGACGCAGCCTCCGACCCCCGGCTGCGCGGCGCGGGGCTTTCGGTCGAGTTCAAGGGCTTCATGGCCGATGGCTGCGTGTTCCCGCCGGAGCAGCCGATCGCGCTGGGCGTGTCGGCGCTGCACCGGGAGGTGACGGGCACGGCGCTGCGCCCCTACAGCGCGCCCGGGCTGACCGACGCGCGGTTCTACACCCTGTATGGCGGCACGCAGGCGACCTGCTACGGCCCGGACGCCGACAACATCCATGGCATCGACGAGAGCGTCGGGCTGGACGCCATGCACGACGTGACCCGGGTGCTGGCGCTGCTGATCGCCGGGTGGTGCGGGGTGGAGGCGGTCTAGGCAGATTTTCCATGGCCCAAGCCACAATGGCCTGCTCAGGAACCGTTCGAGCCGCATGATGCTCGGCGTGCCGCGGTAAGCACGGGAGAAAGATGTTGGACAGCCTTGCATCCTGGGCACGTCTCGGCCTGCTGCTGCTTGTGAGTTCGATCGGCGGCGTCGGCATGTGGTCCGTGGTGGTCACGCTGCCGGCCGTGCAGGCGGAGTTCGGCACGGCCCGTGCCGGCGCGGCGCTGCCTTACACGCTCACCATGCTGGGCTTTGCCGCCGGCGGCGTTTTGATGGGCCGGGCGGCCGACCGCTACGGCATCGCGCGGGTCGCTGCCTTCGCGGGCACCGTGCTTGCAGCCGGCTACGCGCTCGCCAGCCGCACGCAGGGTCTGCTGGCCTATGCGTCCGTGCACGGCCTGCTGATCGGGATGCTCGGCTCGGGGGCGATGTTCGGGCCGGTGATGGCCGACGCGTCGCTGTGGTTCCGCCGCCGGCGCGGCCTCGCCGTGGCCATCGCGGCGTCCGGCAACTACGTGGCGGGCGCGGTGTGGCCGCCGGTCGTGGCGGCGGCGACGCAGTCCTTCGGCTGGCGCCCGACCGAACTCGGCATCGGCGTGGTCATGCTGCTCACCATTCCCCCGCTTGCCTGGCTGCTGCGCGCTCCACCGCCCGCGCAGCAAAGCGCCGTTGGCGCCGCCGCTCCAGCGGCTACGCCGCAGGCGCGGCTAGGGCTGGCCCCGGGCGTGCTGCTGGCGCTGCTGGTGGTCGCGGGCCTCGGGTGCTGCGTCGCGATGGCGATGCCGCAGGTGCACATCGTCGCGTATTGCGGGGACCTCGGCTACGGCCCGGCGCGCGGCGCGGAGATGCTGTCGCTCATGCTCGGGCTTGGCATCGTCAGCCGTGTCGGGTCTGGCTGGATCGCCGACCGCATCGGCGGCCTGCCGACCCTGCTCGCCGGCTCCGTGCTGCAAGGGGCGTCGCTGTCGCTGTTCCTGTTCTTCGACTCGCTCACCTCGCTTTACGTGATCTCCGGGCTGTTCGGGCTGTTCCAGGGCGGCATCGTGCCGAGCTACGCGATCATCGTGCGCGAGTACTTCCCGGCGCGCGGCGTGGGTGCGAAAGTGGGGCTTGTGCTGGCGGCGACCATCGTCGGCATGGCGCTGGGCGGCTGGATGACCGGGGAGATCTTTGATCACACCGGAGCGTATCGCCTTGCGTTTGCCAACGGGATCGCCTGGAACCTGATGAACGGCGCAATCGCCACAGCACTTCTATGGCGCGCGCATCTCCGGCGTGGCGGCGGCGCGGGGGCCGCACGGGCGGCGGCCTGAGCATCCCGCTACCAGGGCAGCGCGGCGCCGCTGTAGTCGTAGAACGCCGACCCCGGCTC
>CAXTUO010000438.1:0-4036 GCA_964247175.1 uncultured Acetobacteraceae bacterium
CGACACCTCGCCGCCGTCCAGCAGGCGGTCCAGGATGTCCTTCGCCTGCACGACGCCCACCACGTTGTCGATGGACTGTTCGCACACCACGAACCGGCTGTGCGGCGTGGCCTTCAGCGTGGCCGCGATGTCCCGCGGCGGGTCGGTGCGGTCGATCCAGGCCAGCTCGGTCCGCGGCGTCATGATCGCGCGCACCGGCTTGTCCGCCAGGCGGAGCAGGCGCTCGATCATCTCGTGCTCCTCGGTTTCCAGCACGCCCTCCTCGGCGCCCTCGGCCAGCAGCGCCTTCAGCTCCTCCTCCGTCACCGCCTGGCGCTCATCGGTGTGGGCGCCGAACAGCCGCAGCACCAGGCTGGACGACTTGCCAAGCACCCAAACGACCGGCCCGACGATGCGCGACAGCCGGGCCAACGGACCCGCCACGGCCGCCGCCACATGCTCCGGCCGGCGCAGCGCCAACTGCTTGGGCACCAGCTCGCCCAGCACAAGGGTCAAGTAGGTCGTCAGCACCACGACGATGGCCAGCGAAAGGCTGCCGGCGAACGGCGCGAGCGAGGGGATGCCCAGGAACCAGGCTTCCAGCCTGGCGGTGATCCGCGCGCCGCCGAACACCCCGGCGAGCACGCTGACCAGCGTGATGCCGACCTGCACGGTGGGCAGGAAGCGCTGAGGGTCCTCCGACAGCAGCCGCGCCATGGCGGCGCCGGCGACGCCCTGCCGCTCCATCACGGTCAGCCGGGCGCGGCGGACGGAGACCAGGGCCAGCTCGCTCATGGCAAACAGGCCGTTGAGCACGACCAGCAAAAGCACGACGAGCAGTTCAAGGCTGATTTCCATGCGCCCCAACATAGGCCGCTGCGGGAAAAAGGTCAGGCCCCGCCTTGTTTCGGACACGATATAGCCTGATGGTGGCCGCAGTGGCGCCATAACAGACATGTTCCGCCGTCCGGGTGCTTTGTCATGCCTGATCGCTTCCCTCACCTGCCCATGGTCTCGATCCATGTGCCGATTTGCAATGAGCCGCCGGAGCGGGTGCGCAGCGCCTTGGCGTCGCTCGCCGAGCTCGACTACCCCGCCTACGAAGTGCTGGTCGTGGACCACAACACGCCGGACCCCGACGTGTGGGAGCCGGTGGCGCAGGAGTGCGCCCGCCGCGGCGCCCGGTTCCGCTTCTTCCACCTGGGGCCCTGGCCCGCCGGCCGGGCCGGCGCGCTGAACTTCGCCCGCGTGCAGGCGACCGACCGGGCGGAGGTCGTGGCCGTGCTCGAACCCGGCGCCCCCGTGGCGCGCAACTGGCTGCAGGACGCCGTGCCGGAGTTCGCCGACCCGCGGGTGGGCGTCGTGCGGTCGCCGTGCCTCCTGCGTAAGGCGGCGTTGGATGGCGTTGGCGGCTGGGCGGAGTGGACGGTCGCGGAGGACGCGGCGCTCGACCTCGCCTTGTCGCAGGCGCGCTGGCTTTCCGCCGAGCCGGCGGTGCCCGTCGAGCCCGGCCCGGCCGACTTCGCGGACGCCCGCCAGCGCACCGCGCGCCAGGCATACGGCGCGGCGCAGATCGCCCGCAGGCATTGGCTGTTGATGCCGCTGCTCGACCGCACGCTGGCCTGGCCGCAGCGTTGGCGCGTGGTCGCGGGCTGGCTTCCTCCGGCGGGCGACGCGCTCGGCCTGCTGCTCCTGTGGATCAACCTGGCGCTGTCGTTCGCCTTCATGATGGCGCCCGGGCGCGACGGTTGGCGGATGCTGTGCGGGCTGCTGGCGGTCGGCTTGCTCGTGGGCAAGCTGGCCCGTATGCGTGGGGCGGGGTTCGGCGCGATCCTCACAGGCTTGGCGTTGAGCCACACGGGCGGCCGGGCGTTTTGCAACGGCCTGCTGGGCAAGGGCGTGCCCTGCCAGGACGGTGCCCATCCGGAGCTTGCGCCCGCCCGGACCGGCAGCTTGCGTTCAGAAGAGCTTGTGCTGCTGCTGGCAATTTGGGCCGCCCTGGCCGGGGTCGCTGCCGTGCATGGCACGTCCGGGCAGGCCGTCGCATGGTGCGCCGCGTTGCTCTCGCAGTCCGTGCCCTATCTCGCCGCGGTGTTCCTGGCGTGGCAACCCGCGCTGGCCGCGTGGCGGCGCGGGGCACGGCGTCCGGACCTCGCCAGAGTTGCGCGATCCGGAAGCGGCGATTAAGCCGCAAGGGGCCAACGCCCCCTCGCTTTCTGGAGCCTGCCATGACCCGGCCGCTGCCGCCCCTCGCCATCATGCTGGGTTTAGCCGGACTGCTGCCCTTCGTGCTGTGCAGCCTGGGCGCGCTCAGCTTGTCGAGCGACGGCTCGACCCGCTCGCTGCTCGCCTTGGTGGCGTATGGCGCGACCATTCTGGCGTTCCTGGGCGGTGTGCATTGGGGCTTCGCGCTCGACGAGGGCGGCACGGCGTCCGAGCACGTGCAGCGCCTCCGGTTCGGCTTGGGCGTCGTGCCGTCGCTGATCGGCTGGACGGCGATGCTGGTGACGTTCATCGGGCTGCCCACCACGGGGCTGCTGGTGCTGACGGCCGGGTTCGTCGCGACCACCGTGGTGGAGGGACAGGCCGCGCGGCGCGGCTTGGTGCCGCAGCGCTACATGTGGCTGCGCTGGGGGCTGTCGGTGGTCGTCGTTCTCTGCCTGGTGTCCGTCAGCCTGATCCGGGCCTTCGGCGGCCGGGTGGTTCTATAACCGGCCTTCAACGGCTGGGCATGGAGAGTGCTGCGCAAGCGCCGACATGTGTTAGGTTGCGCAACGATTCTGCCCAAGAGGTATGATTGAAGGTATTCTGGGACCCGGCGCAGCTTCTGCACGCCCCGCGCTTCTTCCTGCAGCGCGGCCTCGTGCGCTCCAACTTCGAGGTGCCGGCCCGGGCCGAGGCGCTGCTGGATGGCTGCCGGGCGCTCGGCCTGTCCCTTGACCTGCCCACTCCGGCGGACCGCGCGGTGCTGGAGGCGGTGCACGCGCCCGCTTACCTGGATTTCCTGCGCGACGCCCCGGCCGCCTGGGACCGCCTGCCCGACGGTGGGCCGGAGCTGGTTCCCAACATCCATCCCTCCCCGGAGATGCTGGCCAACGGCGCGCAGCCGAGTCCGACCGTCGTCGGCCAGCTCGGCTGGTTCACCGCCGACACCTCCTGCCCCATTGCCTCGGAAACCTGGCCGGCCGCCGCCGCGGCTGCCGCGTGTGCCGTCGCGGCGGCAGATGCAGCGATGCAGGGCGGCACGGCCTATGCGTTGACGCGCCCGCCAGGGCACCACGCTTACCCGGCCCGGGCCGGCGGGCACTGCTATCTCAACAATGCCGCCATTGCGGCGCAACGCCTGCGGGACCGTGGGGCGGCGCGGGTCGCCGTGCTGGACATCGACAGCCACCACGGCAACGGCACGCAAGGCATATTCTGGGACCGTGGCGACGTGCTGTTCGTGTCCGTGCACGGCGACCCCCACGGCTATTATCCCTGGTACGTCGGCCATGCCGGGGAGCGCGGCGCCGGACCGGGCGCCGGGTTCAACCTCAACCTGCCGCTGCCGGCCGGGACCGCGGATGCCGGCTGGCTCGGCGCGCTGGACGCCGGGCTTGCGACGGTCCGGCAGTTCCGCGCCGATGCGCTCGTGCTCAGCCTGGGGTTCGACCCGTCGAAGGACGAGCCATTGGGCTATCTGCACGTGACCGAGGACGGCTTCGCCCAGGCCGCGCGGCGCATCGCGGCGCTGCGCCTGCCGGCGGCGATCATCCAGGAAGGCGGCTACAACACCGCCCTGCTCGGCACGCTGCTGCAAACGTTCCTTTCGGCCTACGGCGCGTGAGCCTCGCCCGCATCCGCAGCTTCGCCTTCAGCGGCATCGAAGCGGTTCCGGTCGAGGTCCAGGTGCAGATTTCCTCCGGCCTGCCCGCCTTCCTGGTGGTGGGCCTGCCCGACAAGGCCGTGGGCGAGGCGCGGGAGCGGGTGCGCGCGGCGCTGACCGCCATGGGCCTGTCCTTGCCGCCCAAGCGCGTGCTGATCAACCTGGCGCCGGCGGACCTGCTGAAGGAGG
>CAXTUO010000439.1:0-4030 GCA_964247175.1 uncultured Acetobacteraceae bacterium
TGGTAGTTGGTGGGGCTGGTGCTGACGGTGATGCCGGGCAGCAGGGTGGGAAGCTGCAGGTTTTGCAGGTTGGTCGCCTGCTTCAGGATGTTCTCGCGCGAGAAGTTGCCGTCGCATTGCTTCAGCATCTGCACCGCCGTGCCGCCGACCCCGTAGCTGTAGGCGTAGTTGGCGTCGGCCATGTCGGCGTCCGGCATGTACTCCTTCATGAAGGCCCGCCACTCGTTCATGCCGGGATCGTCGCTCCAAGCGGGGTCGCTGATCTCCTTGAGGTAGCCGCCGAGGACGATGCCGACCGCGCGCTCCGGCCCGGCCGGGTTGATCACCGCAGCGACCGAGCCGGACACGTCGGTGAGCAGGTGCAGCGGCTTCCAGTTGAGGTCGTAGATCTTGCGGATCGCCTGCGCCGCGAACTTCGGCGTGGCCGCGGTCACCAGCACGTCGGCGCCCGAGCCTTGCAGCGTCACGATCTGGCTGTCGATGGTGGGGTCCGTGACCTCGTAGCTGACCGCCTTGGCCAGCATCCGGTCGTAGCGGTCGCCGAGCACGTCGCGCAGCCCCGTCACGTAGTCCTTGCCGAAGTCGTCGTTCTGAAACAGCACGGCCAGCTTGCCGTCCGGCTTGTTCTGCAGGATGTACTTGGCATACACCTGCGCCTCCGTCCGGTAGCTGGGCTGCCAGCCGATGGTCCAGGGGAAGTCCTTCGGGTTCGCCCATTTGTCCGCGCCGGAGGAAACGAAAAGCTGCGGCACCTTCTTCTGGTTCAGGTACTTCTGCACCGCCGAGTTCGACGGCGTGCCCAGCCCGTTCAGCATGAACGACACGCCTTCCTGCTCCACCAGGCGCCGGGTCTGCTCGACCGCCTTGGGCGGCAGGTAGCCGTCATCGACCGAGATGAAGTTGATCCGGCGCCCGGCGATGCCCCCTTGGTCGTTGACCCGCTTGAAAAAGGCGGTGAGGCCGCGCCCGATGGCGCCATAGGCGGAGGCTGGGCCGCTATAGGCCTCCGTTTGGCCGATCTTGATCTCGGTCGCGGTGACGCCCGGCGCTTGGGCGCGCGCCGGCCCGATGCGGCTCACGGCGGCGAGCGATCCGGCGGCAGTCAGCAGGGTGCGGCGGTGCATGGGTTTATCCCTCGTTGTGGTGGTTCAGGACTATGCTTCAGGCGGGCCGCCGCGCCGCGCGCCGCAGCAGCCGGCCCAGCCCGCCCGCGACGCCGGACGGCAGCAGGAACATGAAGGCGATCAGCACGACGCCATACACCGCGCCGGGGGCCGCCTTGGAAATGTCCTCGGCGATGTTGGGCAGGAAGGCGATGAACGCGCCGCCGAACACCGGCCCGGCAATGGAAGCGACCCCGCCCACCACCAAGCCCACGAACAGCGTGATCGACAGCAGCACGGTGAAGCTGTCCGGCGCCACGAACCCTACCGCGACCGCGCCCATCGACCCGGCGATCCCCGTGACCATGGCGCTCACGGCAAAGGTGCGCGTCTTCAGCAGCGCCACGTCGATGCCCGTCGCCTCGGCGGCGAGCGGATGGTCGCGGACGGCGCGCATCGCCAGCCCGATGCGCCCGCGCACCAGGTTGCCCGCCAGCAGGAACAAGGCGGCGGCGACGCCCAGCGTGCACAAATAAAGCCATTGGTCGGCGTTGAGCGGCAGGCCGGGCGGCGGGTCGGGCTTGTCGAGCACGAGGCCCTGCACGCCGCCGGTCCAGCCCTCGAACGCATGGTACTTCAGCAGTTGCGGCGTGGCGACGGCCAGGGCAAAGGTGGTCAGCGCCAAGTACAGCCCGCCGAGCCGCAGCGCCGGCAAGCCGATCAGGAAGCCGAGCGCCGCGCAGATGGCGGCCGAGGCCGGCAGCGTCGCCCAGTACGGCACGTCGTAGTGCGCCATAAGGATGGCCGTGACGTAGGCGCCGACCGCGTAGAACGCGCCATGGCCCAGCGAAATCTGCCCGTTGAACCCCGTCACCAAGGCCAGCCCCAGGATCGCGACCGCATACACGGCCACGGTGGTCAACTGGAACAGCCGGTAGTCGCTGACGGCGAACGCCAGCCCGGCCGCGGCGACCACGAACAGCACGCCCGCCAGGAACCGCAGGACGCGCACCGCCCTCAGACCCGGCTGATCACGGTGCGGCCGAACAGGCCCGCGGGCCTGACCGTCAGCACGGCGACAATGATCACCAGCGCCAGGGTCAGCTTCAATTCCGGGCCGACGAGGTAGGCGCCGGCGAGGTTCTCGATCACCCCGATGGCGAAGCCGCCGAACACCGCGCCGAGCGGGTTGGAGATCCCGCCCAGCAGCGCGCCGGCGAAGGCGTACAGCAGCACGCCCGACATCATGTTGGGATCAAGGAACACCACGGGCGCCACCATCATGCCGGCCACTGCCCCGATGGCCGCGGCTAGGCCCCAGCCGAGCGCCAGCATCCGGCCCACCCGGATGCCCATGAGCCGGCTGGACGCCGGGTTGTAGGCGGCGGCGCGCATGGCGAGGCCGAGATCGGTGAAGCGGAAGAACCCGTACACGCAGGCCAGTACCGCAAGCGTCACCGCCGTGGAGCCGAGGTCGTGCCGGGTGACGAAGCCGCCGAGCACCGGCGGCCCTTCGAACGGGGTAGGAAACGGCTTCAGCGTGTACCCGAACAGCCAGCCCGCGACGCTGTTGAAGATCAGCAGCAGCCCGATGAACACGCCGACGCTGGCCAGCACCGGCGACCCGGCCATGGGCGTCAGCAGCACCCGCTGGATGGCCGCGCCCAGGACCAGGGAAAGGAGCACGGTGATGGCGAACGCCCCCCAGTACGGCACCCCGGCCTCGATCAGCGCCAGCGCGATGTAGGTGGAGAACATCGCCATCTCGCCCTGGGCGAAGTTCACGTGGTGGGTGGCCTGGAAGATCATCACCAGCGCCAGCGCGACGCTGGCATAGATGCCGCCCGAGGCGATGCCGGACAGGACCTGGTGCAGGAATTCGTCCATCGCCCTCAATATCCCAGGTATGAGCGGCGGATCGCCGCGTCCTCGCGCAGCTCGGCCGCCGGCCCGGCGGTGACGATGCGCCCGGTTTCCAGCAAAAAGGCCGTGTCCGCGATGTCGAGCGCCAGGCCTGCGTTCTGCTCCACCAGCAGGATGCTCACCCCGTCGTCGGCGCTGATCCGCCGCATGATCCCGAAGATTTCCCGCACCACCAAGGGCGCCAGGCCGAAGGACGGCTCGTCGAGCAGCAGCAGCTTGGGGCGCAGCAGCAGGGCGCGGCCGATGGCGAGCATCTGCTGCTCGCCGCCCGACAGCGTGCCGGCCTGCTGGCGCAGCCGCTGGCGCAGGCGCGGGAAGTAGCCGAACACCCGGCGCAAGTCCGCCGCCGCCTCGCCGCGGCGCCGCGTGTAGGCGCCGAGCCGCAGGTTCTCCTCGACCGTCAGCTCCATCAGCGTGCCGCGTCCGTCCGGCACGTGGGCGACCCCGCGCCGGGCGATGTCCTCGGTGGCGAGGCCGGCGATGTCGGCGCTTTGGAGCTGCACCCGGCCGGACGCGCGGACCATGCCGCAGAGTGCCCGCAGCGTGGTGGTCTTGCCCGCGCCGTTGGCGCCGAGCAGCGCGGTGATCCCGCCCATGCCCACCGTGAAGTCGAGGCCATGCAGCACCTCCACGTCGCCGTAGCCCGCGTGCAGCCCGGCGACCTCCAGCATCGGCGCCGGGCGCAGCAGCATCTCAAGCATGGGCGGGCGCGGGCGCCGCGGGTTCGCCGAGGTAGGCGCGGATCACCTGGGGGTCGTTCTGCACCGCCGCCGGCGTGCCGTCGGCGATCTTCAACCCGAGTTCCAGCGCCACGACCTTGTCCGACACGCGCATGACCAGGTTCATGTGATGCTCGACCAGGAGGATGCTGAGGTCGAACTCGGTGCGGATGCGGTGCATCAGTTCTTCCAGCTCGTCCACCTCCGAATGGTTCAGGCCGCCAGCGGGTTCGTCCAGCAGCAGCAGCTTCGGCCGGCCGATCAGGGCGCGGGCCAGCTCCACGC
>CAXTUO010000440.1:0-4027 GCA_964247175.1 uncultured Acetobacteraceae bacterium
GGAAGTACGAGAGCGGCGGCATCGCCAAGGACGGCGCCAAGATGGTGACGGCGGTCGCGACCGCCCCTGTGCCCAAGTTCACCGTCGTGGTGGGCGGCAGCTTCGGCGCCGGCAACTATGGCATGTGCGGCCGGGCCTACTCGCCGCGCTTCCTGTGGATGTGGCCCAATGCCCGCATCTCGGTCATGGGCGGCGTGCAGGCGGCGTCCGTGCTGGCCACGCTGCGGCGGGACAACCTGGAAGCGCAGGGCAAAGCCTGGTCCGCGGGGGAGGAGGCCGCCTTCAAGGCACCGATCGAGGCGCAATACGAGGCGCAGGGCAACCCGTACTATTCCAGCGCCCGGCTATGGGACGACGGGGTGATCGACCCGGCCGACACCCGCCTGGTGCTCGGCCTTGGCCTATCCGCCAGCCTGAACGCGCCCATTGAACCGTGGGCCGAGCAGCGACGGGCTGGCGGCGGCTTTGGCCTGTTCCGGATGTAACGGGCATGTTCGACACCATCCTGGTCGCCAACCGCGGGGAGATCGCCTGCCGGGTGATCCGCACGGCCCGGCGCCTCGGCATCCACACGGTGGCGGTGTATTCGCAGGCCGATGCGGGCGCGCTGCACGCCGGCATGGCGGACACCGCTTATTGCATCGGCCCGGCTCCGGCGCGGGAAAGCTACCTCCACATCGGCCGCATTCTCGACGCCGCCCGGCGCTCCGGCGCGCAGGCGGTCCATCCCGGCTACGGCTTCCTCAGCGAGAACGCCGAGTTCGCCGCCGCCTGCGCAGGCGCCGGCATCGTGTTCATCGGCCCGCCGCCCGAGGCGATCCGCGCGATGGGCAGCAAGTCGGCAGCCAAGACGTTGATGCAGCAAGCCGGCGTGCCCCTCGTGCCGGGCTACCACGGCGCGGACCAGGACCCGGCGCACTTGGCGAGCGAGGCCGCGCGCATCGGATTTCCCGTGCTGATCAAGGCCAGCGCCGGCGGCGGCGGCAAGGGCATGCGGGTGGTGGAGGACTTGTCCGGCTTCCACGAAGCGCTGGCGCTGGCCAAGGGGGAGGCGCGCTCCTCCTTCGGCGACGACACGGTGCTGATCGAGCGTTACCTGACCCGCCCGCGCCACATCGAGATCCAGGTGTTCGCCGACACCCACGGCCATGTCGTGAGCCTGTTCGAGCGCGACTGCTCCATCCAGCGCCGGCACCAGAAGGTGATCGAGGAAGCGCCGGCCCCAGGCATGGACCCGGCGCGGCGCGTCAGCATGGGGGAGGCTGCCTGCGCCGCCGCCCGCGCCATCGGCTACGTCGGCGCGGGGACCGTCGAGTTCATAGTCGAGGATAACGAATTCTTTTTCATGGAGATGAACACCCGGCTGCAGGTCGAGCACCCCGTCACCGAGATGATCACCGGGCAGGACCTGGTGGAGTGGCAGTTGCTGGTCGCCAGCGGCCAGCCCTTGCCGTTGCCGCAGGACCAGTTGCGCATCGACGGCCACGCCATCGAGGCGCGGGTCTATGCCGAGGACCCCGGCCGCGACTTCATGCCGGCCGTGGGCACGCTCACCCACCTGCAGCCCCCGGCCGAGGACGCGCACGTGCGGGTCGATACCGGCGTGCGGCCCGGCGATGCCATCGGCGTCCACTACGACCCGATGATCGCCAAGCTGATCGTGTGGGACCAGGATCGGCCCGCGGCGGTGCGCCGGCTGGCGCGCGCCTTGTCGGAATATCAGGCGGTGGGCGTGCAGACCAACCTCGGCCTGCTGCGCCGCATCGCCGCGCACCCCGCGTTCGGCGCGGCCGAGCTGGACACCGGGTTCATCGGGCGGCACGGCACCGACCTGCTGCTGGGGCGCGAGCCGGCCCCGCCGGCGGCGCTGGCCGCCGCGGCCCTGCGCGTGCTGCAAGACCGGGCGGAGGCGACGGTGGCGGCCGGGAGCCACGACCCGTTCTCGCCTTGGAACCTCCCAACGGCCTGGCAGATGAATGGCGACGGGTATCAGGACATTCTGCTGGCGGAAGGCGAGGTTGTCCACGCCGTGCGCGCCCACTCCTGCCGGGATGGCTCGGTTCGGCTGGACCTGCCAGGGGGCACGGTGGTTTCGGTCGGCGACGCGATCGACGGCGTGCGCCGCATGACGCCGGTGGTGCGCAGCGGCAGCCTGCTGACCGCCATCCTGGACGGGACCAACTATCCGTTGACCCTGGTGGACCCGTTGGCGCCGCCGCTTGCCGAGGTTGAAGGCGGGGACCGGCTGCTGGCGCCGATGCCGGGCCGGGTGGTCGAGGTGCTGGTGCGCCCGGGGGACGCGGTGGCGCGGGGGGACGTGCTGATCGTGCTCGAGGCGATGAAGGTGCAGATGCGGCTCACTGCGCCGCGGGCGGGCACCGTGGAGGCGCTGCGCGCCGCGCCCGGCGACCTGGTGGATGACGGAGCGGAGCTGGTCAGCTTCGTTCTCGCGGAGCGGGCGTCAGAAGCGTCGCCAACCGTGCCATATCCGCCGCAATCACGGAAAGATGAGGCCAACAAAGGCTGATGGCGGAGCAAGCCGGTGTTTGTAGTCGGCCAGGGTCTTGGCAACCGCGCCGGAATGGTCTGCTAAGGACGCCGTTGGAGGACAAGAGCCGTATGTCGAGTCGGGTGTTGGTTACGGGCGGGGCGGGGTTCATTGGTTGCCACGTGGCGCGGGCGCTGTTGCAGCGCGGCTACGAGGTCCGGGTCCTCGACAGCCTGATCGACCAGGTGCACACCCGCGGCGCCGCCCGGGACGGCATATTGAACCATGTGGAGATGATCCGCGCCGACGTGCGAAACCTCGACCGGGTGTCGGCGGCGCTGGACGGCGTGGACAACGTGATCCACCTCGCGGCCGAGGTCGGGGTGGGCCAGAGCATGTACGCCATCGATCGCTACGTGTCGGTGAACGACCACGGCACCGCCGTGCTGTTCCAGGCGCTGATCGACCGCCCGGTGGCGCGCGTGGTCGTCGCGAGTTCAATGAGCGTCTATGGGGAAGGGCTGTACCGGACCAGTTCGGGCACCCAGGTGGACGACGCGGTGCGCCCGGCGCATCGCCTGGCCAGCGGCTGGGACCCCGTGGGACCCGATGGCGGCGCGCTTACCCCCGTGCCGACGCCGGAAACGAAGCCGCCCAACCTCGCCTCGGTGTATGCCTTGACGAAGTATGTCCAGGAGCGTCTGACGCTGACGGTGGCGCCGGCCTATGGGATGCAGGGCGTGGCGCTGCGGCTGTTCAACGTGTACGGGCCGGGCCAGGCGCTGTCCAATCCCTATACCGGCGTGCTCGCCATCTTCGCGTCGCGCCTGCTGAACCGCGAGCGGCCCCTGGTGTTCGAGGACGGGGCGCAGCGGCGCGACTTCATCCATGTCGAGGACATCGCCCGTGCCTTTATCCTGGCGCTGGAGCATCCAGACGCGCCCGGCCACGTGTTCAACATCGCGAGCGGGCGCGATGTCAGCATCGCCGAGGTCGGCGCGGCGTTGGCCGACGCCATGGGCGTGCCGCACCTCCTTCCTGAGGTGATGGGCAAGGCCCGCGTTGGAGACATCCGCCACTGCTTCGCCGATATCCGGTTGGCGCGAAAGGTGCTGGGTTTCGAGCCGCGGCGCAGCTTCGAGGACAGCCTGGGCGAACTGGCCGAATGGGTGCGAAAGCAGCAGGCGGAGGACCGCGTGCAGGACGCCCGGCGGGAGCTTGAGCAGCGCGGCTTGGTCGCATGAGGGTGCGCGGCGGCGGGCACGGCCCCGTCCTGATCACCGGCGGCGCCGGGTTCATCGGCAGCAACCTGGCCGACCGCTTGGCGCGGGACGGCCATGACGTGCTGATCTACGACGCGCTGGCCCGGCCCGGCGTGGAGGCCAACCTGGCCTGGCTGCGCCGCCGCCACCCGGACCGCATCGAGGCCATGATCGCCGACCTGCGCGACCGCGACAAGCTGGAACAGGCCACCAGCGGCGCCCGCGCGGTGTTCCATTTGGCGGCGCAGGTCGCCGTCACCACCAGCCTGACCGACCC
>CAXTUO010000441.1:0-4013 GCA_964247175.1 uncultured Acetobacteraceae bacterium
CGGCTGATCGGCCGCCTGCACGAGCTGGGCGAGGACGTGGGCAGCCAGGACCAGGCGCTCCGCTTTCTCCTCGGGGTCATGGCGGACGGCCCGCGCTCCGGCCCTCCGGCCGAGCCGGACGTGCCCGACGAGGTCCTGGCGCGACAGTGCCTGCGCGCCGGGCTTGCGTCCGCCAAGGCAGGCCAATGGCGGGACGCCGGCGCGGCCCTTAGCAGGGCCATGGCCGTTGCCCCCGCCAGCCTCAAGGGACAGGTTGCAGCCGCGCTGGAAGAAGTGGCGCCATACTCGGAAGGCGCGGCGGCGAACCTGGCGTTCGCCCTGCTGTCCGCAGACGGCATCCCGCGCGACGTCGGCCGGGCACGGGCGCTGTTCGCATCGGTGGCCGCGTCGGGCGAGACGGAGCTGCACGGCTATGCGCACAACTGGCTCGGGCATATCGCGTTGGGAAAGTTCGCCGGACGCCCACGGCGGCCTTGTCGCATTTCGAGCAGGCGGCCAGGGCCGGGCATGGCGAAACCGCGTTCAACGCCGGCCTGATGCACGACGAGGGAACCGGCGTGCCGCGTTCGGAGGGCAGGGCCTGTGACTTCTACCGCCGCGGCGTGGAGCTCGGCCACGTGCCGTCCATGACCAATCTGGCGGCTAAACTCATCAAGCACGACCCCGCGGCGGCCATGGACCTGTGCGAGCGCGCGGCCGAGGCTGGCGACGGCAAGGCAGCCGCGTTGCTGTAGGCCCTCACCGAGGCCGGTATGGCGATCGCGGTCGAGGACGGCCTGACGCCGGACGAGGATGGCGATGTGCCCCCTCCCGTCCGCGTCGCGCCGTCCGGGACCGGGCGTCCCCAAGCCATCGCTGCCGCCTTGCGGGAAGGCCTGCAAGCCCCGCCCAAGGAGGCGGAGGAGATCACGGCCTACATGCTCGGCTTCGGCAGCTGGCGCGAGCTGGCCCGGGCAACGAGGAAGGACAAGGCGGACCCGCCGGACGAGGACTGCGGCCACGAGGAGGTCCGGCGCCGCCGAGCCTACCAGGCCCACATGCTGGCGCTGTGCGTGGACATGGGGCCGGCCGCGGCCGCCATCGCGGTCGAGGCGCTCCTGCCGACGGCCAAGGCACCCCTCCCGGTGCTGGATGCACCCACGCTGTCCCGCATGCAGGCCGCATCGTACCTCCATGCCGACGCGCAAGGCGGCGAGGACCTCGACGAGGAGGACGACGAGGGCTGGACTTCCGACGACGACGACGATCTCACCGACGCGGCGGACATCCTCGCGGACATGCTCGGTGCCGGTCCGGAAAACGACCCCTTGGGCCTGACGGACAGCCTGAGGTGCACGCACCTGATCCAGCCGGAGGTGTGGCTCGGGATGATGGAGGAGCATCTCGGCTGGGCGTTCAGCGACGTCGACGAGGATGCGGAGCGGGATGGCGACCAGGTGGCAGTCGCGGTCGGCAGCCGGGGGCGGCGCATACCGGTCTTCATGTCGGCCGTGATCTACATCCCGGGCGACCCGCACGACGAGCACGTCGCCCGCTTGAAGGCCCACATCGGCGCGGCCCACCCTGCCGGGGCCGTGCTGATGTTCAACAAGCCGGTCGGCTGGCCGCCGGAGCAAGGTTCGGGCGGCCTGCTGTATGGCGGGCTGCTGTGGTGGAACAAGGCGTGGTCCGACTTCGTGCTGCGGCCGGGCGGCGGGCTCGACGACACGCTGGCGCAGCGCGGGCGCGACCTCGCCCACCCGGATGCCCAAACCGTGGCGACGCTCGGGTTCGACAGCGCGCTCGGCCTGCTTCACAGCCTTGCGGCCTATCTGGAAGGGCTGGAGCCGAACGAAGCCGACGTCCGGTTCCTCCGCTCCGACAGCGGTTGGCTCATGCCGTTGGCAACGCCTCTGTAACACCTGATCCATAAGGACAGGCCCTGGTCGGATCGGGACTGATAATACCAAGTGCCCAATGCGTTGGCCGCTTTCAAGCACCACCATCGTGGGGATTTTCAGAGCAGCAAGGCTGATGGAAACCGATCATCGCAAAGGGCGCCTGGTATAAGGCTGGCACCGCTCTTTAACACAAATTGGAAGCGGGTCAGGCCAAAGCTCGCCACCGGCGACCCTCAAGCCTTGGTGAGTGAAACAGCAATATTGCAGCGCACAAAGCGCTTCCTCGGCTTGGAAACACCCGCAGGGCGTCGCCATCTCTTTCGGTTCGGATCACGTCCTCAACAGGCAGGACGGCTACTCGACGAACGGTGTTGCCGCTGCTCAGCGCTTCCTCCCCGCTTGCCCGCCTCTCGCGATATCTGCCCTGCGTCCTTTCTTCACAAGGTGAGCATGTCGAGCCAGGATATCCCGCATGTGTGGGTGCTGGACATCAGCTATCGTAGCGTAGTCTCGTTGTCGTAAAGGCTCTCGATCGCTGGGACGAGCAGCCGCACAATCACCTGCGCCTTGACTGCGCGTCGAGTGGTGAGAACATAGCTGAGGTCGGCAGCCAGGTCCGGCGGAAGCATGAACGCGACCGATGAACGGACGGAGCCGGATACGATCTTAGGCAGTTCCGGAAACAGGCCGGCCCGGTGTTGCGCGGCCAGGTTCCGCAACGGCTGCTCCAGCACCTCCAAGGCGACATGGGTCCGCTTCGACCCGCGGCGGTCGGCGATGGCGGACAGCTTGCGGCTGATCTCGGGTGGCAGTTTCACCGATATGTGGCCAATTTCCTCGTCCATGCCTTCCTTGGCCTCCGCCTTGGGTAGCAGGGGTGTTCGGCCTTCGGCTCGCGATCCTGTTTCTTTGGACGGGCTGCTGTCGGACGCTGCGGGTCGCCCGCGCATGGTGTAGGCCAGCGCATCTGCACTATCCGGGTCAATCGAGGGCATTGCGGCCTGGGTGATCGGCTTGAGCGGCACGGGCTGCTCGACTTCCGGACGGCTGGGCCGCCGGATCGAGATCTGCGGCTTAGCGGGCATGGGCTGCTTCTCCCCGTTGCACGGGCGTCGTGGCGCCGAACACCTCGTCGTGCAGCATGGCAACGGCATCACGGGCTTTGCGGTCGGACTCGCTCGGCCTTTCCAGTTCGGTGACGGCTATCCCCAGAGCCTCCGCGCGCTCGAACGCTGCGCGCTGGTGCACAACGGTGAAAAGGACCGAGAAGCCGTCATACTCGGCTGCCACCACGTCCAGATCCTGCCGCGCACGGCTTAGGCTGTTGGTCGACAGGCGCATGCCCATTAGGTGGGCTGTGACCTGGGCATCGCCACGCATGGCGTTAGCGCCATCTAGCACCTCCTTGAGCTTCGGCATGGTCCAAACCTGCAGCTGGGTCGGGTTGAGCGGCACGATCCAAACCTGGCAGACCAGCACGGCTTGGCGCAGTTCGACGGAGTCGAACCCCCCGCAGTCCACGATGACGTCGTCGTGGTCGCGTGCGAGGGCTAGTAGCGACTTTGACGTGGTCGTGCCCTTAACCTGGACCACGTTGACGGTCGGCTGTGTGCCCCGATCCCCTCGGTTGGCAACATAGTCGGTCAGGGATTCCTGATCTGGGTCGGCGTCCACGAGCAGAACCTTGGCCCCACGTCGGGCACGTTCTATGCCCAAGTTCACTGCCGTGGTGGTTTTGCCTGTTCCACCTTTCACGCCGCCACAGACCAGTATCACTTGCTTGCCTCCCACTTGCGTCAGGGTGCGCCCCGATGCGGATGCCTACGCTACTTTGTACGCCTACCCTGACCTCTTAAGGCGCCCTAAGCGCCTTATACGAGAAGAGCAAGAATTTTGAGAAGTCCAGACTTTGCGACTTGATAAAGCCGCTCGCTAAGTTAGAGATGTGCACTCTGATAAGTCCACGCTAGTTATCTGATCAGTGTAAGTAGATTGAGTCACGCAAACAAACTTGTATAGGAACACCGATAAGGACAAGACATTAGAGACAGAATGCAGGCATCTACCGACGCCCAAAACCCCGCCGGGCAGCTCGATGCGGCCGGATGCCAACGCGCCTTCCGGGAGAAAACT
>CAXTUO010000442.1:0-4011 GCA_964247175.1 uncultured Acetobacteraceae bacterium
GCCGTGGCGCCCGGCCTACGCGCCGGTTGCGCGCCCCGACCCGGCCGCCTTTTCCGCCGCGACCATTGAGCGCGGGCGCCAGTTGGCCGGCCTCGGCGCCTGCGCGGCGTGCCACACCGGGTCCGAGCTGGCGCGGTTCGGCGGCGGGCTGCCGCTCGACACGCCGTTCGGCCGCATCTGGTCCACCAACATCTCGCCCAGCCCGGAGGCCGGCATCGGCGCCTGGTCCTACCCGGCGTTCGAGCGCGCGATGCGGGACGGCATCAGCCGCGATGGCCACCATCTTTACCCCGCGCACCCCTACACCTCCTTCGCCGGAGCCACTGATGCGGACCTGCAGGCGCTGTATGCTTACCTGATGGCGCAGCCGGCCGTGGACGCCGCCCCGCCCGCGACCCGCCTTGCCTTTCCGTTCCGCATCCGCCCTTTGATGGCGGCGTGGAACGCCCTGTTCCTGCGCCGGGGCGAATGGCGGGCGGACCCGGCGCGTGCGGCCGAATGGAACCGGGGCGCCTACCTCGTGGAAACGCTTGGCCATTGCAGCGCATGCCACAGCCCGCGCAACGCCTTCGGTGCGGAGAAGGGCGGCGCGTATCACCTGGCCGGCGGAATGGCCGATGGGTGGGAAGCGCCGCCGCTCACCGCGGCCTCGCACGCCCCGGTGCCGTGGACGGCGGACGCGCTCTACAACTACCTGCGCACCGGCGAGGCGGCGGCGCACGGTTCGGCGGGCGGGCCGATGGCGGCCGTGGTGGCCGGGCTGGCGGCGCTGCCGGATACGGACATCCGGGCAATGGCCGCCTACCTCGCGTCGGTCGCCCGGCAGGAGGGCGCGGTGGACGAGGCGGCGCGGGCGCGGGCGGCCGAAGCGCGCAGCCTGCCAATGACAGCCGACAGCACGGGTGCCCGGCTATACATCGGGGCCTGCGCCGTGTGCCATGAGGCGGGCGGCCTGGTGTCGCTGGCCCTGAACTCCAACCTGCACAGCGCGCGGCCCGACAACCTGATCCAGGCGGTGCTGCGCGGCGTCGCGGCGACACGGACCGTGCCGGGCGCCATGCCCGCCTATGCCGACAGCCTGAACGACGCGCAGGTGGCGGACCTGGCGGCGCACCTGCGGGCGCGCTTCGCGCCGGGTAAGCCGGCCTGGACCGGGTTGGATCGCACGGTGGCCAGGGTCCGCGCCGCCGGGCACTGAGGCCGGCGCGCTATCCCACGACGGGGCGCTTGTCCTTGTGCAAGGCCTGGATGAACGCCTCGTCCACGTTCAGGTGCGCGCGGACCAGTTCGGGCGGCGCCAGGGCCAGCCATTGGGTCAGCGACAGGCCGGCATAGGGCACGCAGCGCAGCATGGTCGCGGCCTGCGCGCGCAAGACCGCCGCGCCCAGTCCGGCCCGCAGCACGGTTCGGCGTTGCATGGCCATTCTCCGCTAGTCCTTCCGGATGCCCCAGAACAGGCTGAACGACCCGCGCGGGATGTTGCTGACCGTGCGGCGGTAGGCGGTCGCCTGGAAGAACTGGCCCAGCGGGTAGTAGGGCGGGTTCTCCATGAAGCGGGCCTGGATGTCGCGGCCGATCCGCTGCTGGCTCGGGAGGTCCGCGGCGTCGAACCAGGAACTGCGCAGCGCCGCCATCCCCGGGTCGGTCGGCCAGCCGACGTAGCCCGCCCGGCCCACCGCGTTCAGCGACGGGTTGGAGCCAGGGTTCAGCAGGTCGTAGCCCGCCGTGTAGGTGCAGTGCGCGTTCCAGCCGCCCTTTTCCGGCGGCTCCTGGCTGTTGCGCCGGCTCGTCACCGTGCCCCAGTCCAAAGCCTGGTAGTCGAGGTTGATGCCGCTCTTGCGGAACATGTCGGCGCTGACTTCGCACAGCGCGTTGATCGCGGGGAAGTCGGTGGCCGCCAGCATGACCACCGTCTCGCCGCGATACCCGGCGGCAGAAAGGTCGCGCTGCACCCGGGCGTAGTCGCGCGGCCCGGCGAACACGTCCAGCCCGGCCTCCGTCGCCAGCGGCGTGCCCGGCGTGAACACGCCGGCGGGCTGGTGCCACATCTGCGGGTCGGTGCCCGCCACCGCCGTCATGAAGTCCGCCTGGTCGATGGCGCCGAGCAGCGCGCGCTTCACGCCCGGGTTGTCGAAGGGCGGGTACAGGCTGTTGACCCGCAGGAAGCCGATGTTGCCGGCCCGGTCGATGATCTCCGTGGTGATCGCGCGGTTGCGCCGCAGCACCGGCAGCAGGTCCGCGGGCGGCGCTTCCCACCAGTCGATCTCGCCCGCCTGCAGCGCCGCCGCCGCCGTGGCCGCGTCAGGGATGGTGCGCCACTCGATCCGCTCGATGGTCGGGACCTTCGGCCCGGCGGTGAAGCTCGGCGTGCCCTCCGGCCGCGGCACGTAGCCGTCGAACCGCTGGTACACGGCGCGGGACCCCGGCACCCGCTCGCCGGCGATGAAGCGGTAAGGGCCGCTGCCGACCATCTCCGTCACCTGCTGCGTGCCGGGCGTGCCGGCCAGGCGCTCCGGCATCACCGGCAGCATGGTGTTGCTGCCGCGGCCGAGCGCCAAGGGCAGGGCGGGAAACGGCTTCTTCAGGCGGAACCGGATCGTCCGGTCGTCCGGCGCCGCAAGCTCGTCGGTCGCCGCCAGCAGGGACGCGCCAAAGGCGTCGCGCGACGCCCAGCGCCGGATGCTCGCCACCGCGTCGCGCGCCAGCACCGGCGTGCCGTCGTGGAACCGCAGGCCAGGGCGCAGGGTGAGCGTCCACAGCTTGCCGCCATCCTCGATGCGGTGCCCTTCCACCATCTGCGGCCGCGGCGCGTAGCTCTCGTCGAGGCCATACAGCGTGTCGAACACGAGGAAGGCGTGGTTGCGGGTGACGTAGGCCGTCACCCACACGGGGTCGAGCTGCGCCAGGTCGGCCTGCGGCGCGAACACCAGCGTGCTGGCGCCGGCACCGCGGGCAAGGCGTGGCATCGCCAAGGCCGCCGCCCCGGCCGCGGCGGTCTTGAGGGCGTCACGGCGCCGCATGGGCCGCTTCCCGCATCAGCCGGGGCGCATCAAGCCACCAGGCGCCGCTCGGCGCGGCACCGCATCAACGGCTGGATGCGCGTCCCGAACGCATCCAGGCCCAGCAGGAAGTCGTCAAAAGTCAGCATGATGCCCTTCACCCCCGGAAGCGCGGCCACCTCGTCCAGCATCGCGGCCACCGTGGCGTAGGAACCGACCAGGGTTCCCATGTTGAAGTTGATCGGGGACGGGGAGCGAAGCACCGCCGCCGCCATGGAGGTGGTGCCCGGCGCCGGGTCCTCCGCCGCCTTGCCGAGCAGGTGGGCCAGCGCCTCCTGGTCGGCGCCGGCCACGTAATGGTCCCACTTCGCCATCGCCGCCGCGTCCGTCTCGTCTGCGATCACCATGTAGAGCATGTAGCTGCCCACGTCGCGCCCGGCGCGCCGGGCGTGCTCCAGCATCCGGGCGGGGACACCCGCGGCGCGGCCTGGTTCGTTCACGCCCTCGCCGAGGGCGAAGTTGAAGTCGCAGTACTGCGCCGCGAACTCCATGCCCCGGTCGCTTTGCCCGGCGGACACCAGCTTGACCGGTGCGGCCGGGCGGGGGCTGAGCTTGCAGGCGTCCATGCGGAAGTACTCGCCTTGCAGGTCGGACTGCCCGGTTTCCCACAGGTCGCGCAGGACCCGCACGTATTCCGTGCTGTAGTCGTAGCGCCTGGCGAAATGGTGGTCGCCGGGCCACAGGCCCATCTGGCTGTACTCGATCTTGTGCCAGCCCGACACGATGTTGACCCCGAAGCGCCCGCCGGAGATGTCGGCGATCGTGCTGGTCATCCGCGCCACGATGGCCGGCGGGATGGTCAGCACCGCGGTCGAGGCATACAGCCGGATGCGCGAGGTGACGGAGGCCAGCCCCGCCATCAGGGTGAAGCTTTCCAGCCCGTGGTCCCAGAACTCCGTCTTGCCGCCGAAGCCGTGCAGCTTGATCATGGAAAGGGCGAAGTCGAAGCCGA
>CAXTUO010000443.1:0-4005 GCA_964247175.1 uncultured Acetobacteraceae bacterium
GCCGAAATCGGCCAACGCTGCAACCTGAAGGCCTGCACGGCCCCAGGCGCCTTGCTATCGACCGCCATGCTGGGATCAACCCCAGCATGGCGGCCTGATCGATATGGGGCAGCGCCGTCCTCATCCAAAGACTGGGTCGCACCAACTGGTGCCGCGCTACTCCTCGGAATAGCGCTGTTCGGCCCATGGGTCACCGCGGTTATGGTAGCCGCGGACCTCCCAGAAACCTGGGCGGTCCTCGGTCCGGAACTCGACGCGCTGGACCCACTTGGCGCTTTTCCAGAAGTAGAGATGCGGCACGACCAGCCGCACCGGCCCGCCATGGACCTGATCGAGCGGCGCACCCTGCCAGCGGTGCGCGAGCAGCGCGCCCTCTGCCGCGAAATCAGCCAGCGGAAGGTTTGTCGTATAGCCGTCATAGCTTTGCAGCACGACGTGCCGCACGTCGTCCCGCGGCGCCACGGCTTGCAGCAGGTCGCGGGTCAGCACGCCGTCCCAAACGTTGTCGTAGCGGGACCAAGTGGTGACGCAATGGATGTCGGAAACCGCTTGTGTTTGCGGCAATTCCTGGAAGCCGGCCCAATTCCATATGGCCGGCCGCTCCACCGCGCCGAACACTTCCAGGCGCCAGCGTGCGGCCGGGATGTCCGGGTGCATGCCCAGGTCCAGCACCGGCCAGTTCGTCACCAAGTGCTGGCCCGGCGGCAGCCGCTCCGCTTCCGGCCGCGTCGTGTGGCCGGTCAGGAACCGGCCTTCCTGCGCCCACCGCTGCTTCGAAGCCGTAAGCTTGGTTGGCGTGCCGGCGCCGGGATCGTCGATCACGCGGCAACCCGGTCGAGCGAAAGCGCGGCATGGGCTTCGGCCAGGATTTCGTAGGACCGCTTGCGCGCGCCGTGGTCCCAGATGGCGGAGGCGACCATCAGCTCGTCGGCCCCGGTCTGCTCGCCGAACTGCGCCAGCCCGCGCCGCACCGTCTCCGGTCCGCCCACGACCGAGCAGCGCAGCATGGCGCCGGCCTGCGCCTTTTCGGCGGGCGACCAGTAGGTCTCGATGTCGTCGATGGGCGGCAGCAGCTTGCCGCGGGTGCCGCGGAACATGTTGACGAAGCTTTGCTGCGCCGAGGTGAACAGCCGCTGTGCCTCCGCGTCCGTGTCGGCGGCGATGACGTTCAGGCCGACCATGGCGTGCGGGCGCTCGATCTGACCGGGTTCGAAGCGGGCGCGGTAGGTGGCAAGCGCCTGTCCAAGCGCGTCGGGGGCAAAGTGCGAGGCGAATGCGTAGGGCAGGCCCAGCATCGCGGCGAGCTGCGCGCCGTAGGTGCTGGACCCGAGGATCCAGAGCGGGACGCGGGTATCGGCGCCGGGCACCGCCTGCACGGCTTGGCCGGGCTGCACCGGACCCAGCAGCGCCTGAAGCTCCAGCACGTCCTGCGGGAATTGCTCGGCGCTGTCCGGACTGCGCCGCAGCGCGCGCAGCGTCCGCCCGTCCGTGCCCGGCGCGCGCCCGAGGCCCAGGTCGATCCGTCCGGGATACAGGGACTCCAGGGTGCCGAACTGCTCGGCGATCACCATGGGCGAGTGGTTGGGCAGCATGACCCCGCCGGAGCCGACGCGGATCGTGCTGGTGCCCTCTGCGACGAAGCCGATGGCCACCGCCGTCGCCGCGCTGGCGATCCCGACCATGTTGTGGTGCTCGGCCAGCCAATAGCGCCGGAACCCCAGGCGCTCGGCGTGCTGCGCCAAGTCGCGGGCGTTGTGCAGCGCGTCGCCGGGCGTCGATCCCTGCGGCACGGGGGCGAGATCCAGGACCGATAATGCGGGCATGCGGTGGCTCCTTGCGGGCGTGTTGCAGCATAAGTCAGCACTCCCGGCACACGGTGCAAGCCTGCGCGGCTTGCCGACGCATGGAGGCGGCAACGGCCGCCCTTGCGCCCTGGCCCTGCTGGCCCAAGATACTTTCTTCTCTTGCATGATCGGGACCTGGGACGGCGTGTCGGATTTAGATCTTCGATCCGGCACCGGCGCCCCGGCGCTGCCGGCCACGTCACAATGCCGCCAAGCGGTTGCCTGGCGGGATGGCGTGCTAGCAGCCAGCGACCGCATGGTGCCGGAGGAAACGGCTATCGCCTTTTCCTACAACCGCATCGCCCACGCCGTGATGATGGCGACGCCCGGCGACCTCCGGGATTTCGCCGTGGGCTTCAGCATCACCGAGGGCATCGTCACCGATGCCGCGGAGATCGAGGAGCTTGAGATCGTCCCCGCGGCGCACGGCATCGAGTTGCGCATGTGGATTTCGGCGCCGGCGATGCAGGCGGTCGAGGCCCGGCGGCGCCAGATGGCGGGACCCACGGGATGCGGGATGTGCGGGCTTGAAAGCTTGGGCCAGGCGATGCGCGGCGCGCCGCCCGTGCTCCCCGGCATGCAGTTCTCGCCCGCGCAGGTGCAGGCGGCCGTGGCATCGCTGTTCCCTGCGCAGGCCCTCAACCGCGTGACCCGGGCGGTCCATGCCGCCGGGTTCGTGCAGCCCGGCCACCCACCGCTGGTGCGGGAGGACGTGGGGCGGCACAACGCGCTGGACAAGCTCGGCGGCGCCATGGCCCACGCGGGCAGGGACCCCGCGGCCGGGATGCTGGTGATGACCAGCCGCGTTTCGGTCGAGCTGGTGCAGAAGGCCGCCCGCATCGGCATCCCCGTCCTGGTCGCCGTGTCGGCGCCAACGGCCTTGGCGCTTCGCGTGGCCGAAGGGGCCGGCATCACGGTCGCTGGCATCGCGCGGGACGACGGATTCGAGGTATTCACCCACCCCGGCCGTATCGTATAACCTGAGACAAGTCTCAAAATCAATCAATGGCCGCAGGCGATGCCACGCCGGCCGAAGGGGAGCGTCGATCAATGGATGGAACGACCGTGTTGGACGCGGGCGATGCCAAGGGCGGGCTGCTCAGCCGCAGCCGCACGGTGGCGCGGCCCGGATTCAACCGTTGGGTAGTGCCGCCGGCCGCGCTGGCGATCCATCTTTGCATCGGCATGGCGTATGGGTTCTCGGTGTTCTGGCTGCCGCTTTCGCGGGTGCTGGGCGTCACGGCCCCCGTTGCGTGCTCGGCCGACACCTCGCTGCTGCAGGCGCTGGTCACGACGGCCTGCGATTGGCGGGTGTCCGATGTCAGCGTGATGTACACGCTGTTCTTCGTGTTCCTCGGCTCTTCCGCGGCGATCTGGGGCGGCTGGCTGGAGCGGGCGGGTCCGCGCAAGGCCGGGTTCGTGGCGACCCTGTGCTGGTGCGGCGGCCTCGCGGTCTCGGCGTTGGGCGTTTACCTGCACCAGCTTTGGCTGCTGTGGCTGGGGTCCGGCGTGATCGGCGGCATCGGCCTGGGCTTGGGCTACATCTCGCCGGTCTCGACCCTGATCAAGTGGTTTCCGGACCGGCGCGGCATGGCCACCGGCATGGCGATCATGGGCTTCGGCGGCGGGGCGCTGATCGGGGCGCCGCTAGCCGACTGGCTGATGAACCATTTCCGCGGACCCGGCACGGTGGGCGTGTGGCAGTGCTTCCTGGTGCTGGCGGCCATCTACGCCGTGTTCATGATGGCGGGCACCTTCGGCTACCGGGTGCCGCCGGCCAACTGGGTGCCGGAAGGCTGGACCGCCCCCGCCGCGCAGCGCGGCATGGTGACGCGGCGCAACGTCCATCTGCAGGACGCGCACAAGACGCCGCAGTTCTGGCTGATCTGGACGGCGCTGTGCTTAAACGTTTCGGCCGGCATCGGCGTGCTGGGCCTGGCGTCGCCCATGCTGCAGGAAATCTTCGCGGGGTCCCTGATCGGGCACCCGGACGTGCGGTTCGGCGCGCTGGATGCGGGCCAGAAGGTCGCGGTGGCGACGATTGCCGCGGGCTTCGTCGGCCTCTTGTCGCTGTTCAACATCGGCGGCCGGTTCTTCTGGGCCTCGTTCTCCGACAAGATCGGGCGGAAGCTCACCTACGCGACGTTCTTCGTGCTCGGCA
>CAXTUO010000444.1:0-4001 GCA_964247175.1 uncultured Acetobacteraceae bacterium
CTTCATCTCCTTCACGTCCTGGCCGTTGAACTTCAGGATGACGTCGCCGTTGCGGATTTTCGCCGCATCGGCCGGGCCGCCCTCGTTCACGCCGGCGACCATGGCGCCGGCAGTGTCCTTGAGGCCGATGCTTTCGGCGATGTCCGGCGTCACCTGCTGGATGCGGACGCCCAGCCAGCCGCGGCGGGCATGGCCGTACTCCTTCAACTGCGCGACGACGGACTTCGCCAGGTTCGCCGGGACCGAGAAGCCGATGCCGACGGAGCCGCCGGACGGCGAGTAGATGGCGGTGTTGATGCCGATGACCTCGCCCGCCATGTTGAACAGCGGCCCGCCGGAGTTGCCGCGGTTGATCGCAGCATCCGTCTGGATGAAGTCGTCGTACGGCCCCTGCCGGATGTCCCGCCCGCGGGCGCTGACAATGCCCGCGGTCACGGAGCCGCCCAGCCCGAACGGGTTGCCGATGGCCAGCACCCAATCGCCCACGCGCTCGGCGTCGCTGTCGCCGAACGGCACGGCCCTGAGCGGCTTGTCGCTTTCGACCTTGAGCAAAGCCAGATCGACGCGGTCATCCTTGCCGACCAGCGTCGCCTTCAGCGTCGTGTTGTCCTGCAGCGTCACGCTGATCTCGTCCGCGCCGTCGATGACGTGGTTGTTGGTCACGATGAAGCCGGCGGGGTCGATGATGAAGCCAGAGCCAAGGCTGACCGACCGTCCGCCGCCACCGCCACCATCCGGGCCGGGCTGCGGGCCTTCGCTGCGCGGTCCGCGCCGCTGCGGGCCACCCTGGCCGCCCGGCGGGTGGTTGCGGTCCAGGAAGTCCTTGAAGAACTGCTCGAACGGCGAACCCGGCGGGAACGTCGGGATTTCCGGCCCGCCCCGGTCGGCCCGCGCCTGGACGTTCTGCGAGGACGAGATGTTCACCACGGCCGGCAGCAGGGTTCCAGCCAGGTCGGCGAAGCTGTCCGGTGCGCCGCGCGCCGCCGCCTGCGGCACGAAGGGCGGCAGGGTCGCTGGCAGCATAAACACGCTGGCAAGCGCCAACGCGCGAAAGGTCCGAAGACGCATGAGAAAACTCCTGAATGGAGGGCGAATGGTGGATCTGCTCATGCCGGCAACGCACTCGCAAGCCGATAGATGGGACGCTTCACGAGCTTGGGAATGCTGTTCACCAGGCCTTACTCCGCGGGCGCTTGCCGCAGCATGCGGAGGAACTCGCTGTCGGGCGTCAGGACGAGGCGGGACTGGCCGTTGCCGAACGCTTCCCGATAGGCCTGCATGGTACGGTAGAACTCGTAGAATTTCGCATCCTGCTGGAAGGCGTCGGCGTAGATCTTGATCGACTGCCGCTCGCCCTCGCCGCGCGACCGGTCGGCGGTGGCGCGGGCTTCCGCGAGCAGCACCGTGCGGTCGCGCTCGGCGTCGGCGCGGATGCGGGCGGACGCTTCGGCGCCTTCCGCTCGGGCCTGGCTTGCGATGCGCTCGCGCTCCGACTTCATGCGGCTCAGCACGGCCTGGGTGTTCTCTTCCGGCAGGTCGGCCCGGCGCAGGCGCACGTCCTCGACCGTCACGCCGAACTCGCGCATCTCGTCGCTGACCTGGCCGCGGATCAGCCCCATGATCCGCCCGCGGTCGGCGGACAGCACCTTGAGCAACTGCTCGTTGCCCAGCACGCGGCGCAGCGAGGAGGTCACGACGGAGTTCAGCCGGGCGCGGATCGCGTCCTCCGCCGAACCCACGGCCTGGAAGTAGCGCAGCGGGTCGGTGATGCGGAAGCGGGTGAAGCTGTCCACGATCAGGCGGCGCTGGTCGGCCAGGATCACCTCCTCGCCGGGCGTCTCGTAGTCGAGCAGGCGGCGGTCGAAGCTGATGACCGTCTGGACGAACGGCACCTTGAGGTGCAGGCCCGGCGCGCTGATGACGCGGATCGGTTGGCCGAACTGGGTGATCAGCACCTGCTCGGTCTGCGTCACCGTGAACAGGCTGGCGCCGGCCAGCACCAGGAGGACCAGCGCCGCGGCGACGGCCGCGAGGATGCCGCGGTTCATCGCGAGGCTCCCACCTGCGGCGCCGCGGGCACGGCGGGCGTGGCCGTGGGCGCGCGCGGCCGGCCGTTGGGGTCGAGCGGCAAATAGGGCACGATGCCTTGCAGCTTGTCATCCACCACAATGGATGGCGTCTTGGTCAGGATGTCCTGCATCGTCTCGATGTACAGCCGCTTCAGGGTCACATCCTTGGCCACGGAATAGGCCTGGTAAACGCTCAGGAAGCGTTGCGCCTGGCCGGCGGCCTCCGCGATGTTGGCCTGCCGCGCGCCGTCCGCTTCCGCAGTCAGCCGGGCCGCGTCGCCGCGGGCGCGGGGCACGATGTCGTTGCGGTAGCTTTCGGCCTCGTTGCGCGCACGCTCGGCGTCCGTGTTGGCGCGCTGCACGTCGCGGAAGCTTTCGATGACGGCGCCGGGCGGGTCCACCTTCTGCAGCTGCACCTGGGTGATCTCCACCCCGGCGCCGTACTGGTCCAGCACGTTCTGCGCGCCCGTCATGACGGACTGCTCGATGCGGGCGCGGGCCTCGGTCAGCGCGGGCTGGATCGGGGTGCGGCCGACCACCTCCCGCATCACGCTTTCCGAGACCGATTTGACGGTGTTCTCGGGGTTGCGGGTGTTGAACAGGAATGTGCCGGCGTCGCGGATGCGCCAGAACACGCTGAAGTTGATGTCGATGATGTTCTCGTCGCCGGTCAGCATCAGCGCTTCTTCCAGCACTTCCCGCGCCGTGGTGCTCCGGCCCGGGATGCTTTGGGCGGGCACGTCGCGGCCGAAGTCCCGGGTTGTGCCGATCCGTCCAGTCCCGGCGTTGTCCGGGGCGATGCGGAAGCCGACCTCCGTGCGGTTGATGCGCGTGACCGCCGGAGTCAGGGCCTGCTCAATGGGCCAGGGCAGGTGATAGTTGAGGCCCGGCAGCGTCGTGCGCTGGAACGCCCCGAAGCGCAGCACCACGCCTTGCTGGTCCGGCTCCACCCGGTAGAAGCCGCTGGCCAGCCAAATGACGGCGCCGACCAACAGGACAAGCGCGATCAAGCGCGGGCTGCCGCGCCGCCCGCCCGGCCCGCCGGGGACGAAGCGCCGGGCAGAGGCCTGCAGCCGGGCCAGCACCTCGTCCAGGTCCGGAATTCCGTTCGGGCCGCCGCCACCGCCGCCCCACGGGCCGCGGTTCGGCCCACGCGGCGGCGTGTTGTTGTTGCCCGGCCCCCAGGGACCGGAGCCGCCACCATTATTCCAAGACATGCTGGTCCAGTGGCTCCCGTAGAACTGTGCCGCCGGCCGCGACCATAGGCTGTGCCGCCTGCGGCAACGCTGCGTTTGCAGTCCGGCGTTTGTGCGCCATATGCGGCCTCGCAACCGGGTGCATATTGACCGGGTATCGGAGGTTTACAAGCGATGGCGCCATTGACGACGGACGGGCTACGGGCGGCGCTGCGCGCGGTGCAGGACCCGGCGTCCGGGCGGGACATCGTTTCCGCCGGGCTGGTGGACAGCCTGGCGGCGCGGGACGGCCTCGTGCACCTGGCGCTCCGCACCGACCGCGCCGGTGCCGGCGCCATGGAAGGGGTGCGCCGCGCCGCCGAGGCCCTGCTGGCGAAGCAGCCCGGCGTGATCAACGCGACCGTCGTGCTGACCGCCCACCGAACCGAGCCGACGCCCCCGCCGGCGCCGTCCCGCCCCGCGCCCGCCGCTGCCAAGGCCGCGCTGATGCCGGAGGTTGCGCGCGTCGTGGCGGTGGCCAGCGGCAAGGGCGGGGTCGGCAAATCGACCACCGCGGTGAACCTGGCCGTCGCGCTGGCGCAGCAGGGACACCGTGTCGGCCTGCTGGACGCCGATATCTATGGCCCCAGCCTGCCGCGCATGTTGGGCGTGGATCGCAAGCCCGAAACGCGGGACGGGATGATGGTGCCGCTGCAGGCCTGGGGCCTGTCCGCCATGTCGATCGGCTTCCTGATCA
>CAXTUO010000445.1:0-3989 GCA_964247175.1 uncultured Acetobacteraceae bacterium
TCCCGGCTCCGTCAACGGGGGTGAGGTCGATCACCGGGCGCTGCTGGCCGGGCAGCCGCAAACCGTGGTGCGCAACCCCGATGGCGCTTACCGCCTGATGCGAATCGGCGACGCGGTCGCCAGCCGCAACATCCATGCAGCCGTGTTCGATGGGCTGCGCCACGCCAAGGACCTTTGAACCATGACCGCGATTACGCAATCCGGCCTGGATGCCTTGATTGCCCGGCGCCGGCCCGGCCACAGCCTGGAGGCCGCGTTCTACACCAGCCAGGACGTGTTCGACCTTGATATGCGGCTGATCTTCGCCCGGCACTGGATCTTCGTCGCGAGCGAACCCGAGATTCCCGAACCCGGCGATTACGTGACGGTGCAGTTGGGCGGCACCTCCGTCATCCTGGTGCGGGACGACGACATGGCGGTGCGCGCGTTCCACAACGTGTGCCGGCACCGCGGCGCGGTGATCCTGCGGGACGGCAAGGGCTTTGTCGGCAACCTCGTCTGCCCTTACCACCAATGGACCTACGACCTTTCGGGCGCGCTGATCCACGCCGAGAACATGCCGTCCTGCGTCGGCTCGCCCGAGCATGGGCTGAAGCCGGTGCACGTGCGCAGCCTGGCCGGGCTGCTGTTCATCTGCCTGGCCGACGAGCCGCCGGTGGATTTCGACGACATGGCGGCGCAGGTCGGCCCCTACCTCGCGCCGCACCGGCTGCAGGACTGCAAGGTGGCGGCGCAGATCGACCTGGTCGAGCACGGCAACTGGAAGCTGACCATCGAGAACAACCGCGAGTGCTACCACTGCGGCGGCCACCCTGAGCTGCTGCGCAGCCTGTTCCATTTCTTCGGCTATTCGGCCGCGGACGTGCCGCCGGCGCAGGCGGAGGACTACCAGCGTTTCCTGCGCACCCAGGCGGAATTTGAAACCATCTGGAACGCCGCCGGGCTGCCCTGGCGCGCGCTGGAGGACCTGCACGGACGCCCGACCGGGTTCCGCACCGAGCGGCTGGCGCTCGACGGCCCCGGCGAAAGCTACACCATGGATGCACGCCAGGCATCCCGGCGGCTGGTCGCCGGCTTCACGCAGCCGCGCATGGGCGCGCTGCACCTGCACACCCAGCCGAACAGTTGGCACCATTTCCTGGGCGACCACGCCGTGACCTTCGCGACGATCCCCCTGGCGCCCGGGCGCACCCTGGTGCGCACGACGTGGCTGGTGGCCAAGGATGCGGTCGAGGGTGTCGATTACGACATGGACCGCCTCACCGAAGTCTGGCGGGCGACCAACGAGCAGGATGCGAGCTTTGTCGAGATGGCGCAGGCCGGCGCCGCCAGCGCGGCGCATGAACCCGGCCCGTATGCTCCGGCCGAGTACATGGTCGATGCCTTTTGCGCCTGGTACATCGAGCGGCTGCGCGCCGGCCAAGGCCGATGATGGAGGGGGGCGGATGACGGATGGGGGCGGGCCGACGCTGCGCATCGGCTTCATCCTCGCCAACAACTTCACCTTGTCGGCGTTCTCGCTGTTCGTCGATGCCTTGCGCCTGGCGGGGGATGAGGGCGACCTGTCCCGGCCGATCCGTTGCCAATGGCCGGTGATGGCGGCGCGCACCGACCCGGTGCGCAGCAGTTGCGGCATGCTGTTCACGCCCACCAGCGGGCTGCTGCCGCCGAACGGGCTGGATTACGTCGTGGTGGTCGGCGGCCTGCTGCGGCACAGCCCGGCGCTTGACCCGGCGGCGCGCGCCTACCTGCGCCGGGCCGCCGCCGCCGGCACGCCGCTGATCGGCGTGTGCACCGGCAGCTTCCTGCTGTGCCGGGAGGGCCTGATGGCGGGCCGCCGGGCCTGCGTGAGCTGGTTCCACTACCAGGACTTCAAGGACGAGTTCCCGGAGCAGGACGCGGTGGCGGACCGGCTGTTCCTGGTGGACCGCGACCGCATCACCTGCTCCGGCGGCAGCAACGTGGCGGATCTTGCGGTTTACCTCATCAAGCGGCATGTCGGCCCGACGCAGGCGCAAAAGGCGCAGCACGTCATGCTGCTCAGCCGCATCCGCAGCGCCGACGACGCGCAGCCGCACCCGCCCATTGCCAACGAGGGCGCCCCGTCCGACGAGAAGGTGCACCGCGCCCTGCTGACGATGGAGCAGAACTTGGGCGCGCCGCTGCCAATGGACGAGGTGGCGCGCCGGGTCAGCCTTTCGCCCCGGCAGTTGGAGCGGCGGTTCCAGCAGGTCTTGGGCCTTTGCCCCACGGCGGCTTATCGCGAGCTGCGGCTGCGCTACGCGAGCTGGCTGCTGAACAACACCGCGCTCAGCGTGACGGAAGTGGCCATCGAAGCCGGATTCGCGGACGGGGCGCATTTCTCGCGCCAGTTCCGGGGAGCGTTCGGCCACCCGCCCAGCCTGCACCGGTCCACCGCTGGCCACGTTCCCGGACGGGCGCCGATCAACCCAGGACTGATGCCGCCGGAACGCCGGCAGTATGCCTGAACATCACGACCCAGCGCCGTAACGATGCAAGCCAGATGGCGTGTTCCGACAAGCATTCGCAGTCTGCGCATAACAGCATCGCGTTGGATAACCGTTGCACCACTGGAACTCCGGAGAGGGTCCTGTCCATGATCGACACGGTGGTGCGATGGGCTGACCTGTCGGTCCAGGCTGCATGTTGATCGGCAACCCGTCGCAGATCACCGGCGACGCGCTCCCGGTCTGGGGCGTGGATCATGACGGCGACCTCGTGTGCCGGGCGGTGACGGAGGAAACGCATGACGTGCGGAGCTTCCATTTCGCTGCCGACCGCCCGTGCCATTTCCGCTTCGAGCCGGGCCAGTTCCTGACGCTGGAACTGCCGATCAACGGCGAGACGGTGTTCCGCTGCTACACGATCTCTTCCCCGCCGACCCGGCCCGAGACGTTGTCGATCACCACGAAGCGGGTGCGCGGCGGCCCGGTCTCCAACTGGCTGCACGACACCATGCGGCCCGGCGTGCGCCTGCGCGCCACGGGTCCGTCCGGCACCTTTGTCCTCCCGCGTGCGCCGGGTCCCGGGCTGCTGCTGTCGGGCGGCAGCGGGGTGACGCCGCTGATGAGCATGGTGCGGACCCTGTTCGACCGGGCTGAAGACCGCGACGTGGTGTTCGTGCACAGCGCCCGGTCGCCCCGCGACATCATTTTCCGGGACGAGCTTGCGTTGCTGGCGCGCCGCCTGCCTCGCTTGCGGGTCGCGCATGTGGTGGAAAGCACGGAAGGCGAGCCGGGGTGGCCCGGCCTGGTCGGGCGGCTCGATGCCCGCGCGCTCGGCCTGCTGGCACCTGACTTCATGGCCCGGGAGGTGTACTGCTGCGGCCCGGCGCCCTACATGGCGGGCGTGCGCGCGTTGCTGGACCAGTCCGGCTTCGACCGGAGCCGCTACCACGAGGAAAGCTTCAGCTTCGAGGCGCTGCCGGACGCTGTTCACGAAGAGGTCGCCGACGCCGAAGCCGTCGCGGAGGCGACGTTCAGCGTGACCTTCGCCAAGTCCGGCAAGGTGGTCGCCTGCCCGCCCGGCACCACCGTGCTGGCGGCGGCAAAGGCGGCCGGGCTGCGCCTGCCGTCCTCCTGCACGCGCGGGGTTTGCGGCACCTGCAAGAGCCGTATGCTGTCCGGCCGGGTCGATATGCAGCACGGCGGCGGCATCCGCCAACGGGAAGTGGATGGAGGCATGATATTGATTTGTTGCAGCCGCCCGCTTGATGATCTGGTGATCGACCGATAACGGCACCTGCGCCGGTCAACTTCGAAATCGGCTCGGCCCACGCGCCCGGCATGGCGGGATCAAGCAAGCGGCGCGTCGCGGCCAGGCAAGCGCGGCGACGCCGCCATTGAGAGAATGACATATGAAGCACTTTTCCGCTGCCCGCCTGGCCCGCGAGGCCCTTCGCGGCCAGTCCGGCTGGACCGAGCATTGGCGCTCCCCGGACCGCCCGGCCCCTGCCTACGACGCCGTGA
>CAXTUO010000446.1:0-3983 GCA_964247175.1 uncultured Acetobacteraceae bacterium
GCTGGGGGCGTCGCGCATGTCGTCCGTTTCCGGCTTGAAGGTCAGGCCGAGCACCGCGATGGTCATGCCGTGCACCGACCCCTTGCAGGCCTGCATGATGCGGGCGGCCATGCCGGACTTGCGCGCGTCGTTCACCGCGACGGTCGCCTCGACCAAGCGGGACGGCGCGCCCCAGTCCTGGGCGATCCGCATCAGCGCCAGGGTGTCTTTCGGGAAGCAGCTGCCGCCGAAGCCCGGCCCGGGGTGCAGGAACTTGCGCCCGATCCGGCCGTCGAGGCCGATGCCGCGGGCCACGTCGTGCACGTCGGCGCCGACCTTCTCGCACAGGTCCGCCATCTCGTTGATGAACGTCACCTTCATCGCCAGGAAGGAGTTGGCGGCGTACTTGGTCAGCTCCGCCGCTTCCAGGCTGGTGAACAGGATCGGCGCCTCGATCAGGTAAAGCGGGCGGTAAAGCCGGCGCAGCACGTTTCGCGCGCGCTCGCTGTCCGTGCCGATCACCACGCGGTCGGGGCGCATGAAGTCGCCGATGGCGCTGCCTTCGCGCAGGAACTCGGGGTTGCTCGCGACATCGAACTCAAGGTCCGGGCGGGCGCGGCGCATGATCCCGGCGATGCGGCGGCCGGTGCCGACGGGGACGGTGGACTTGGTGACCACCACGGCGTAGCCGGTCAGCGCGCGGGCGACCTGCTCGGCCGCGGCGTTAACGTAGGACACGTCGGCATGGCCGTCGCCGCGGCGGGAGGGGGTGCCGACGGCGATGAACACGGCTTCCGCCCCGGCCACGGTGGCAGCCAGGTCATCGCTGAAGCCGAGGCGCCCGGCGGACACGTTGTCCGCCACCAGCCGGTCGAGTCCCGGCTCGTAGATCGGCATGCGGCCTTCGCTCAGTGCGGCCAGCCGCGCCGGGTCCGACTCCACAATGCCGACCTCGACGCCCAGGTCGGCGAAGCAGGCGCCGGAGACCAGTCCCACGTAGCCGCCGCCGATCATCGCAATGCGCAAATTCTGTCTCCCGGCTACTGCGTGCTGAACGTCGATTTCGGGTGGCGTTGCGAGTCCGGTGGAGATGGCCTGATCGGCTCGTGTCCGGCGACGTGATCGTTGCGCGGGTTGGGCGGCAAGGTCAACCGGGACAGGGTCGGCCAGCGTCTCGCCGGTTGTTTGCCGCCCGTCCACCTTGCGCGGTGATTGAGCTCTTGGACGGCGTTGGGCGTGTCGGCGTGGATCATGCCGGGGCGGTCAGCCGTGACCTGTGGCCGCTCGCCGACGTCGTTCTTGAAAACTGGATGCTTGATGGGGGACAGCAACGGTTGGCAGTATGACGTCACACCGCTAACGAGACTCCCACCGCTCCAACGCCGCCCGCCCCTGGGCGCTGAGGCCATAAACCCCGCGCTCCACTCGGCTGAACCAGCCATACACGTCCCGCAACAGGATGGCGCCGGCCCGGGGCGTCACCATAGCCAAATCGCGCGGACGGAGCGGCCCGGCTGCAAGCCGCGCGGCGCAGGCCAGCGCCTCCTGCCGGTAGGCCGTCATGATCGGCTCGCCGCGCGTGCCGCCGGGTGAGGGGTCGCCGCGCCGCGCCCGGTGCTCGGCCAGCAACGCCCGGCGGCGCCGCAGGTTGGCGCGGGGGCGGTAAGGCTCCGGCTCCGCCAGGACTTCAACGTCGCCACGGGGCAGGTGCACTGCCAGCAGACCGAAGCCTAGCAGACGGCACAAGGCCCGGACACGCCGGTCGCGGTCCCGTCCGCGCCGTGTGGCACGGACTGCAAGCCATACCTCGTCCGCCACCGCCAGCCGGTCCACGCCTTGCAGCACCAGGTCCAGGGTGAAGCCGAGCTTCATTTCCCCGATCACCAGCACGGGCGGCTCGCCGTCGCGCACGCCCACCACGTCGCAGCCGGCGACCTCGCCTTTGGCCTCGAAGCCCCGGGCGGTCAGGAACCGTTTGATGGCCGGGTAAAGCGCGGTCTCCCGCATGAACCGGCGGGCGGGTAGGGAGGCCGCCCGCCCGACTAGAAGCCGATGATGAGGTCGGTCGCGAGGGTCACCGCGCCGCGGTCCTTGCCGTCGTTGAACACCCGGGAGTTGTTGAGCGTCTGGTCATACCGGATCTCCGGCCGCACCAGCAACGTACTGAGCTGCGACGGGGTCCAGCTCGGCTTGTAGGTCAGCCCGGCGGTGAACTCGGTGTAGGTCGTGGGCTTGGGCGCCGTGTAGAAACGGGCGAACGTGCCGCGCTCCGCCGCGACGTAGTCGAGGTAGCCCACCGGCGTGGAAACGAAGAAGTTGGTGTTGTCCCGGAAGATCTCGGCCCGGCCGTTCAGCGTCACCGTGTCGGAAAGGGCGTAGGACGCATACTGCGTGATGCCCCACGCTTCCGCCCGCACGCCGTCGTCCTTCACGTAGTTGCCCTCGGTCGTGAGGGTCAGCTTGTCCGTGGTTTTCCAGACGATAGACAGGTCGTTGTAGTAGCGCATCGCGCTGTTGGCGAAGGGGGTGTTCCGCTTCGAGTTCTCCGGCCCCATGTGGCTGAGCGCCAGCACCGTCAGCTTGCCGTCGAGCATGTTGAAGCCGAGGCCCGCGATCCCTGCGGGCCGGTTGTTGTTGTCGCCGGTCCCGTAGCCGATCGCGACGTTGGTGCCGCTGTCGATGCCGAAATAAACATCCAGCAGGTCGGAGGTGTGCGCCACGGCGAGCGCCCCGATGTGCTCGTAAGGCAGGCCGTAGTTGAAGATGTAGGAGTGCGAGTAGAAGGCGTTGGTCTTGGGGTCGATCAGCTCCACCCCGAGCGGCGTCGGGTAGATGCCGGCCTTGATGTCCAGGCCGTTCTTGAACAGGTCCGGCAGCCGGACCGAAATGTTGGCCTCGACCACGGCGAGCTGGTTGCGGTCGTGGATGAACTGGTCGAACACCCCGAGCACATGAACGATGCGGGCGTCCGAGCCGTACATCAGCTGCAGCTTGAACCCGACATCCGGGCTGGTGGCTTTGGGATCGACATCACGGTGGTAGGTCAACAAGGCCTGGTTCAGCAACGGGCGGTTCGCGGCGTCATCGAACAGCCGGCCGAAGTTGCTGCGGTTGTTGGGGGAAGCCGGGTTGACCGTGATCCCAAGATCGCCCTGGAAGTCCAGCTTGATGCTGCTGGCCCACTCGCTGAGGTTCGCCGGGGCGACGTAGGGTTTTTCTGCGGGGGCTGCGACGGACGGGTTGCCCGGCGTTTCCGTTTGCTCCGGCGGAGTCGCCTGCGCGTAAGCGCCGCCGCACAAGGCAGTGCTGGCCAGCAGCATCGCGGCAACGGCGTTGAACCGGGGACATGCGGCCCGGCGGACAGGGACGTGATTGTCTTGCATGCTCAACATCCTGCACGGGCCGAACCGTCTTGGGTATGTGTTTGTTCATAAAAACGCCCGGCCAACCCGGCACCGGATGGCCGCCGCTGCAAGCCGGCGGCTGCCGCTTCCACGCCAACCGGCGCACCCCGCCCAGCCGGGTGCGCCGGCATGTCGCGTCAGACGGAGTAGTACATCTCGAACTCGACCGGGTGCGGCGTGTGCTCGAAGCGGTACACCTCGCTCCATTTCAGCTCGATGTAGCTGCTGATCTGGTCGGCGCTGAACACGTCGCCGGCCAGCAGGAACTCGTGGTCCGCTTCCAGCGCGCCCAAGGCTTCGCGCAAGCTGCCGCATACGGTGGGGATGCCCTTCAGCTCCTCCGGCGGCAGGTCGTAAAGGTCCTTGTCCATGGGGTCGCCGGGGTGGATCTTGTTCTTGATCCCGTCCAGCCCCGCCATCAGCAGCGCGGAGTAGGCGAGGTAGGGGTTGCCCGTCGCATCCGGGAACCGCACCTCGACCCGCTTGGCCTTCGGGTTTGTGGTGTAGGGGATGCGGCAGGACGCCGAGCGGTTGCGGGCGGAGTAGGCCAGCAGCACCGGCGCCTCGAACCCGGGGATCAGCCGCTTGTAGCTGTTGGTG
>CAXTUO010000447.1:0-3974 GCA_964247175.1 uncultured Acetobacteraceae bacterium
CCGCCTGGACGCGGACGCTGGGCATCAGCCGCCGGTCACCGGGGGGAAGAACGCGATCTCGTCCGCGTCCTGCACGGGGCTGCCGGGCGCCGCGAACTCCTGGTTGACCGCGGCGCGCACGATGGCCGGATGAGCGAAGGCCTGCGCGCCGGCGTCGTCGCGCCCCCGCAGGAACGCGATCAGCCCGCCCACGGTCGCGACCTCCGGCGGCAACGGCAGCGCCTCCTCCGTGCGGCCCATCCGTTCGCGCAGGGAGGCGAAGTAAAGGATGCGGGCCATCAGCGCGGCGTCGGCACGGTCTGGATGGTGCCGTTCGGGTTGATGATCGTGCTGGTGCCGTTGCCGTTCGGCACCATGATCGCCCCCGGCCCCTGCGGCGTGGTGAGCTGGCGGTAGCCGCTGGTGCCGCCGGCATCCACGGCGGGGCCTTGCGGCGTTTGCACGACCTGGCCGGTCGGCCCCGGCCCAGGCGCGGAGGAGCGCGGCGCCGGGGGCAGGACGCCGGCCTCGGGCGCCGATGGCAGGCCCGGCTCGACCGAACCCGGCGGCGTCGAGCTGCCCCGGTTCGCGGGCCGCGGCTGGCGCCCGGCTGGCAGGCCCGGCCGGGCGCCAGGCACCGTCGCGTCTGGAGTCCCCGGCTGCTGCTGGACATCGGTGAGCGTCGGCTCGGGGGCCTGCGGGCCGGGCCATACGTTGCCCGGCTCCGGCGTCAGCGGCGCCACGTCGGGGTTTTGCCCGAACGCGCGGCGCACGTTCTCGCTGTCCGTCATCGGGCGGTTCGGGTTCACGCCCGGCACGGTGAAGGTGTGGTCGAGGAACGCGCCGAACCCGGTGCAGCCGGGCAGAAGAACAAGAAGGCCGAGCGTAACGATGCGCCGCATGTGGATGAAGGCTCCTGTGGCGGCCACTGGGCCGGCGGGATTGTGCCTGTGCAATGGAAATTGCTCAAGGCGGGTTGAACCCGGGCTCTTGGGGAGCCGGGCGGCGTGCAAAGGAATTCTGCACATCAGGGGCCTGGCGCGCCCTGTGCATCCGCCCGCGGGCGCGTCGCGTGCCGCAGGCCCGCCACGAGGTAGTCCCAGCCGGTCCAGATCGTCAGCACGGCCGCGACCCACAGCATCGCCTCGCCGATGGCGGCGACCGGCAGGAACTGCAGATGCAGCAGCCGGGCAGACGAGTCCCCGGCCAGCAGGGTGCCGAGCGCGCCCATCTGAAAGCCGGTCTTCCACTTGGCCAGGCCCGTGACGGGCAGGCCCACCCGCAGGCCCGCCAGGTACTCGCGCAGCCCGCTGACCAGGATTTCGCGCAGCAGGATCACGATGGCGGGATAAAGGCCCCAGGCCGACAGCCGCTCCTGCCCCGCCAGCAGCATGAGCGCCGCGCCGACCAGCAGCTTGTCGGCGATCGGGTCCAGCATGCGGCCGATGTCCGACAGCTGCCGCCGCCCGCGGGCGATCCGGCCGTCGAAGTAGTCGGTGATCGCGGCGGCAGAGAACACGATGCAGGCCAGGAAGTCCGCTGCCGGCGTGCGCACCGCCACGATGCCCACCAGCAGCGGGATCGCGGCGATCCGCGACAGGGTGAGCAGGTTGGGGAGGTCGGTCAGCATGCCCACGCACCTTAGAGCGGTTTCCCAGGGAGGTCAGCCGGCCAATTGGCGCGTGCGCCGCCCTTCGTCAGTAGGTTGCGCGCCCGCCGCTGATGTCAAAGGTGGCGCCCGTGCTGAACGAGCAGTCCTCGGTGGCGAGCCAGCAGGCCAGGGCGGCGATCTCGCGCACCTCGACGAACCGGCCCATCGGGATCTTCGACAGCATGTAGTCGATCTGCGCCGGCGACATCTGCTTGAACAGGTCGGTCTTGGCGGCGGCCGGCGTCACGCAGTTGACCAGCACGCCCTTGCCGGCCAGCTCCTTGCCCAGCGACTTGGTGAGCGCGATCATCCCGGCCTTGCTGGCGCTGTAGTGCGACGCGTTGGGGTTGCCCTCCTTGCCCGCAACGGAGGCGATGTTGACCACCCGCCCGTAGCCGCGCGCCACCATGCCGGGGATCAGCGCCGAGCACGCGAGGTATGGCCCGATCAGGTTCACCTCCACCACCCGGCGCCATTCCTCCGCCGCCAGCTCCCAGGTGGCCGCATTGCCGCCGGTGATGCCGGCGTTGTTGACCAGGATATCGACGGCGCCGTGCCGCGCCAGCGTGGCCTCAGCCGCGGCCTGCACCGCGGCCTGGTCCGTCAGCTCGATCGGATGCGTGCTGACCACGCCCCGGGCCGACAGCTCGCCCGCGGTTTGCGCGGTCGCCGCCGCGTCCAGGTCCCAGATGGCGACCGCCGCGCCCGACGCCAGCATGCGCTCCGTGATGGCGCGGCCGATTCCCCGTGCGCCGCCCGTGACCACGGCCGTGCGGCCCGTCAGATCAAGCTGGTTCATCTTGCCGTCTCCCCGTCCTGTTGCTTCGAAGGCGCTGATCCCGGCGCGCTCAGCCGGCGTCCCGTGCCGCGCCTGGGTGGAAATGCGCATAGATGCGCCGCGCCGTCTCGGTATTGATGCCGGGCGTCGCTTCCAGGTCCGCAAGCCCGGCCGCCTTGACCCCACGCGCCGAGCCGAACCGGTTCAGCAGCGCGCGCTTGCGGGCGCTGCCGACGCCCGGCACCTCGTCCAGCTCGCTGGTGACCAGCGCCTTGGTGCGCCCGGCGCGGTGGGTGGTGATGGCGAATCGGTGCGTCTCGTCCCGCACGCGCTGCAGGTAGTACAGCACCGGGTCGCGCGGCGGCAGCTGGAAAGGCTGGCGGCCTTCCATGTGGAACCATTCGCGCCCCGCGTCGCGGTCGGGGCCTTTGGCAATCGCCACCAGCGGGATCGTGTGCATGCCGAGGTCCTGCATGATGCCGCGCACCGCCGAAAGCTGCCCGGCGCCGCCGTCGATCAGCACCAGGTCCGGCAGGGCCGGCGCCTCGCCCTCGCCGTTCTCGCTGGCCGCCTGTTCCTTGAGCGCGCGGCCGAACCGGCGCTCCAGCACCTCGCGCATCATGGCGAAGTCGTCGCCGGGCGCGATGGGGCCGCGAATGCCGTACTTGCGGTAGGCGTTCTTCTGGAACCCGTCCGGCCCGGCCACCACCATCACGCCGTAGGCGGCGGTACCCATGATATGGCTGTTGTCGTAGCACTCGATCCGCGCGGGCGTCGCGGGCAGGCCGAACAGCTCGGCGACGCCCTCCAGCAGCTTGGCCTGCCCGGCGCTCTCGGCCAGCTTGCGCTCCAATGCTTCCCGCGCGTTGGTTTCGGCGTGCAGCACCACGGCGCGCTTCTCGCCACGGGCCGGCACGGTCAGCGCGACCTTATGGCCGGCCCGCATCGACAGCGCCTCCGCCACCAGCTCCTCCTCCGGCAGCGCGTGGTTGAGCAGCACGGCGCCGGGCGCGGGCTTGTCGTCGTAGAACTGCGCGACGAAGGCGGCCAGCACGGCGTCCAGCTCCATGTCGCGGGCGTGGGTCGGGAAGAACGCCCGGTTGCCGTTGTTGCGCCCGCCGCGGATGAAGAACACCTGCACGCAGCTTTGCCCGCCGATCTGGTGGCCCGCGATCACGTCGGCGTCGGTCAGGCTCGCCGGGTTGATGACGGCCGTGCCCTGCACGTGCGTCAGGCCGCGGATGCGGTCGCGGATCGCCGCCGCGCGCTCGTATTCCAGGTGCTCCGCCGCCGCTTCCATCTCGCGCGCCAGTTCCTGCTGCACCGTGTTGGCCTTGCCGCCCAGGAAAGCGCGGGCCTGGCTCACCAGATGCCCGTACTCCTCCGCGCCGACCCGCCCGACGCAGGGCGCGGAGCAGCGGCGGATCTGGTGCAAGAGGCAGGGCCGGCTGCGGTTGGCGAACACGCTGTCCTGGCAGGACCGCAGCAGGAACACGCGCTGCATGGCGTTCACCGTCTGGTTCACCGACCACACGGACGCGAACGGCCCGTAGTAGCTGCCCTTGC
>CAXTUO010000448.1:0-3974 GCA_964247175.1 uncultured Acetobacteraceae bacterium
ATCAAGGCGCAGCAGGCGCTCGACTGGGGCATCGCGACCGAGGTGGTGGCGGACGGACAGCTCGAAGCGGCGACGGCGGCCCTGGTGGCGGAGCTGGTGGGCTTCTCCCCGTTGGCGCAGCGGACGGCGAAGAAGCTGCTGAACGACACCGAGGACTCGACGCTGGCCATCGCCATCGAGCTGGAAGGCCACTGCTACTCCCGCCTGCGGTCGTCCGAGGACTTCAAGGAGGGCGTCGCGGCGTTCCACGAGAAGCGCGAGCCGCGGTTCCAGGGGCGCTGAGCGATGCGCCTCGGCGGCAAGGTCGCGCTGGTCACCGGCGCCTCGCGAGCCGGACGAACGACGTGCCGGGTGCCGGCCGAGGCGGAGATCGCCATCGAAGGCCGCATCCTGCTGCGCGCCCGCGAGCCGGAAGGGCCGTTCGGCGAGTTCCCGCAATACTACGGCGAGCGGGCAGACCGGCATGTGCTGCAGGTGGACGCGATCACCCATCGGACGGACCCTTTGTTCCACACGGTCGTGGGCGGTGGGCTGGAGCACCTGCTGCTGGGCGGCATCCCGCGCGAGGCGACGCTGCTGTCGCACCTGCGGCGCTCCTTCCCCAGCGTGCGGGATGTGCACCTGGCCCGGGGCGGGGTGTGCCGGTACCACCTTTACGTCCAGCTTGAACAGCGGTCCGAGGGCGAGGCGAAGAACGTCATCCTGGACGCGTTCGGCGGCCACTACGACATCAAGCAGGTGATCGTCGTGGACCCCGACGTGGACATCCACGACCCGGCGGAGGTCGAGTGGGCGGTTGCCACCCGGTTCCAGGCGGACCGCGACCTCGTCGTCATTGCCGGGGCGCAGGGGTCGAAGCTCGATCCGTCCACGCGGGACGGGGTGGGGGCGAAGATGGGCCTGGACGCCACCGTGCCGTTCGGGGCGCCGCCGCCGAAGTTCAAGCGGATCAGCATCCCGGGCGAGCACGAGATGGGCCCGGCGGCGCTGATCGACCCGCGCCCGGCCCCCGGCTGGCGCGGCCACCGCTGACGAGCGTCGAAGATCGGCAAGGAGAGGAAGGAATGTCCACAACAACAGCCGGGGCCGCGCTGCCGGGCGCGGTGACGGGGCGGCAGATGGCCGCCGCCATCACCGCATCAACATTGGGCTGGTCGCTGGACCTGTTCGACCTGTTTATCCTGCTCTACGTCGCGCCCGTCGTCGGGGCCGCGTTCTTTCCATCGGAGTTTCCGACGCTGTCGCTGGCGGCGGTCTATGCCTCGTTCGCGGTCACGGTGCTGATGCGGCCGGTCGGCTCTGCGGTCTTCGGCTCCTATGCCGACGTGCACGGGCGCAAGAACGCGATGACGGTGGCCGTGGTGGGGGTGGGCATCGTGACGGCGGGGTTCGGCCTGTTGCCGACAGTCCACCAGATCGGGCTGGCGGCGCCGGTGCTGTTCCTGGCGCTGCGCCTGGTGCAGGGCGTGTTCGTGGGCGGCGTGGTCGCCAGCACGCACACGGTCGGGACGGAAAGCGTGTCCCCGCACTGGCGCGGCTTCCTGTCGGGACTGATCGGCGGCGGCGGAGCCGGGCTGGGCGCGCTGATGGCGTCGGCCGTGTTCCTGATCGCATCGTCGCTGTTCCCGGGCGACGCCTTTGCCGTCTGGGGTTGGCGGTTCATGTTCTTCTGCGGGCTGGCCAGCTCGGTGCTGGGCTTCTTCGTGTTCAACCTGCTGGAAGAGTCGCCGGTCTGGAAGGCGATGGACGCGAAGCGGGCCGCGGCCCGGTCAAGCAGCGCCGCCGCCGCCCGCACGAGGTCGCCGCTGCGAACGCTGTTCACCAGCGAGTACCGCAACGTCCTGCTGGTCAACCTGCTGATCACCGCAGGGGGCGGATCGGCGTACTATCTCACGTCGGGGTTCATGCCGACACTGTTGAAAGTCGTGGGCAAGCTGCCGAACCAGACATCGTCGCTGATCCTGATGGTGGCCAGCGCCGCCGCGATCGTCGCGTCGCTGCTGGTGGGGGCGCTGAGCGACCGGATCGGGCGGCGGATGACGTTCCGGATCGTGGGCATCGCGAATTTGGTGCTGCTGCCGACGCTGTTCCTGGCGATGCCGAACGCTTCCGGGACGCAAGGGATCGCGTTGTACGCGGTGGCGCTTTGCTTCTTGGGCAACGCGGTCTATGCGCCGATCCTGATCTTCCTGAACGAGCGGTTCCCGACGGCCATGCGGGCGAGCGGCACCGGGCTGTCATGGAACCTCGGCTTCGCGATCGGCGGCACGATGCCGACCTGGGTGTCGCTGTCGAGCGGCAGCCAGGCGGACCTGCCGATGACCCTGGCGATCTTCTCTGGCGTGATCACGCTGGTGTTCCTGGTGGGGACGGCGGTTATCCCGGAGACACGGGGGACGTTCGAGTAGCGCCGGCCAGCGCCGCCACGGCCGGGCCGGGAAAACGAAGCCCGGCCGCCGTGGCATAGGCGGCAAGGTTCGTCTCTGCCAGGGTGTCGGCCGCGTCGAGTCCGCGCCGCGGCAGCATCGGCTCCATCATCGCCTGCTGTTGCCGCTCCGCCTCCAGTTCCGCGCTCTTGACCGAGGCATGGAAGCGGCGCGCATCGCCGGTGGCGGCGAAATGCTTCAGGGCGCGCGATCGAGCTACGGGTTCCTTGCCGCCACGCAGTCGCCGCCGGCCGGCGAGGTGCTGGCGCGCATCCGCGCGCTCTACGCGACCGAGGCCGAGACCCGCGGCTACCCCGCCGAACACCGCAGACAGGTGCGCCACAACCGAAGTCGGCCCATCGCAGACGCCCTGCACATCTGGCTGCAGCACCACGCGGGCCGCGTGTTTGCCGTTTCCGATCTGGCGAAAGCCATCCGTTATGCGCTCCGGCACTGTGCCGCCGCGACGACCTTGATAAGGTCAATCTTGCCCATCGTCGTACTCTCCGCGATACGCCATCAAAGCCCGGCCAGACGGGAAGGACTTGCCTAAATGGGCCAGCTTAGGCATGCCCATGTCGCCGCCCGCCGCCACTCCGGCATGGACGTGCCTTTGGACGGGTTCGAGTTGCGGATCCTGCGCGCCGTGCAGCAGGACGGGCGCTTGAGCGTGAACGACCTGGCGAAGCGGATCGGCCTGTCCACCAGCCCGACCTGGCGCCCGCTGCGGGCCTGGGAGGAGCGTGGCGTGATCTGGCGCGATGTCGCCTTGCTTGACCCGGCGCTGGCCGGGGTGCCGCGGTGCGTGTTCACGCATGCCACGCCGGTCAAGCACGACCGCGCGGCGATCGCCGACTTCGAGGCCGCGGTGCGGAGCCGGCCGGAGGTGCTGGAATGCTTCGCGGCGACGGGCGACGCGGACTACCTGCTGCGCGTCATGGTCGCCGACACCGCGGCGTTTGAGCGGTTCCTGCAGGGGGCCATCTTCTCGCTGCCAGCCGTGCACCAAGTCCGCAGCAACTTCGCGTTGCGGCGGGTCAAGTTCGAAACGGCCTTGCCGGTGGGATGACAGCCAGTGGTGCATGGGGAACGGATTGCCCCGGCACGTTCCAGCCAAGCCGGGCCACGATGGTGCCCGGCGTCCGGTGCGTGCCGCATCGGCCGGCCCGTTGCCGGTTCTGGTGTGGTAGGGTTGTGCTGCGGTCCGGTGTTCAGGGCACGGCACAGGCGGCGCAGCCCGGCTGTTTGGCCCGGCGCCGAAGACGCGGTCCCGGCCGGCGCCCTTCCAGCAGGAGTTTGGTTGAACGTGGAGCAAGACAGGGCAGCCCCGCCGAGGCGTTTCCGGTCCGGTTCGCGCCCGGTGCATCCGAGGCACGCGGCCTCGGCCGTTCCAGCAGCATCGCCGTCGCCGCTCGCGCCGATCCTGGAGCACCTTCGCAGCAGGCCGTCCCGGACGTGGTCCATCGTGATCACGGTGTTCGGGGACGCCGTGGTTCCGCGTGGCGGCTCCTTGGGCGTGGGATCCCTCCTCGGCATCTTTGCCGGCAT
>CAXTUO010000449.1:0-3971 GCA_964247175.1 uncultured Acetobacteraceae bacterium
GCGGCCCGGTGGCGATGGTGGGCGACGGCGTGAACGACGCGGCGGCGCTGGCCGCGGCCGACCTGGGCCTCGCCATGGCGACCGGCACGGACGTGGCGGCGGCGGCGGCGGGCATCACGCTGATGCGCGGCGACCCCGCCCTGGTCCCGGCGGCGCTGGACATCGCGGGCCGGACCTACCGGCGCATCTGGCACGGCCTGTTCTGGGCGGGCGCCTACAACCTGGTCGGCATTCCGCTGGCGGCGGCGGGCCTGCTCAGCCCGGTGGTGGCGGGGGCGGCGATGGCGTTCTCCAGTGTCGGCGTGGTGGGCAGCGCGCTGCTGCTGCGGGGCTGGCGGCCGGATGCGCCGGCCCGGCGCGGGCGCCAACGGTGAACATCGGGGAAGCCGCGGCGGCGTCCGGGGTGTCCGCCAAGATGCTCCGCTACTACGAGCGCGTCGGCCTCGTCGCGCCGGCGGCGCGCAGCGCCGCCGGCTACCGTCGCTATGCGGAGCAGGACGTGCAGGCGCTGCGCTTCCTGCGGCGGGCGCGCAGCCTGGGCTTTTCCGTCGCGCAGATGCGCGAGCTGCTGGCGCTGTGGCGGGACGAGGGCCGGGCCAGCGCCGACGTGAAGCGCCTGGCCCTGGCCCACGCCGCCGCGCTCGAGCAGAAGGCGCGGGCCATCGCGGAGATGAGCAGCGCGCTCCGTCACCTGGCCGACCGCTGCGAGGGCGACGGCCGGCCGCATTGCCCGATTCTGGAAGAACTGGCGGATGCGGGGCCGGCCCCGTCGCAAGCGTCCTAAGCCGTCGCGCCCAGCGGCGTCAGCTCGACGTCCCTGAAGTACCGGAAGCTGAAATAGCTCGCGATGTCGCCCAGGGTCTGGAACCGCTCGACGGTGTCGTTCTGCAGTTCCATGTCGAAAAGGTCTTCCAGGCAAAGCGCGAGCTTCACGCGGGCAAAGCCGCCGAGCGACAGGTCGTCCACCAGCCGGGTTGACCGCGAAAGGCCGGATGGCTCGACCCGCAGGGTACTCCCAACGGCAAGAAGCACCTTATCGAACACGAAGCTGTCCAAGGCAGATTGCACCACACGCCTCCACGGTCCTGACCTCATGAGAACAGCACATCACAAAATCGTGTGCAAGGGAGTTTGTTGTGTATTGACAATGATTCTCGCCGGTGTGGCCGGCAGGAAACACCTCGGCATTTCGCGCGAATGGTTCAGCCCGACCGTGCCGCTGTTCTCCATGAACGGGAACAGCGGCAAGCCCGACAGGATGGGGTGCAGCTCGTCATGGCCCGCAACGTCGAACACGCTGATGTTGGCGTAGCGCCCGGAGATGCGCCATAAATGCTGCATCATGGGGACGGGACGACGCCTGACCGATCCCAGGTGCCGCCTCAGTCCCGGCCCGCCCCTATCGGCTCCATCCCGCTGTCCATGATGGCCCCGGCCGCCGCGGGGGAGGCCAGGAAACGGATCAGCGCCCGCGCCGCTTCCGGCTCCCGGCTGCGGGCGAGCATGCCGGCGGAGAACACCGTGAACCGCTGCAGCCCGGGCGGCAGCGGGCCGACCAGGTCGATGCCCCGGATGGGCCGCAGCTCGCTGATCTGCTGGAAGCCGATCTCGGCGTCGCCACGCGCGACGACGGCGCCGACCGGCTCGGCCGGGATCATGCGCGCCCGGCCGGCCACCTGCTCGGCGATGCCCAGGCGGGGCAGCATCTCGCGCTCGATATAGACGCCGCTGGCGCTGTCCGAGTAGGCGACGGACCGGGCCGCGAGCAGCGCGCGCCGCAGCGCGTCCGCGGAACCGATGTCCGGCCGGGGCGCCCCCGCCCGCACGACCACCCCGATGCCCGACTGCGCCAGGTCGGCCCGGCTGTCCGCGACCACGGTGCCCTGTTCCACCAGTTGGCCGAGCGCGTCGCCGACCATGATGAGCACGTCGATCGGCTCGCCCCGGGCCAGCCGGGCGGGCACGGCGTCCACGGTCTGCCCCATGGAAGGTCCCCAGCCCGTCACGAGCGTGTGGCCGGTTTCGCGCTCGAACGCCGGGGCGAGCGCGCGGAAAGCGGCTGCGAAGCCGCCCGAGCTGACCACCCGGATTTCCGCCGCCTGCGCGGCGCCGGGCAGCGCCAGGGCGGCGAGGACAAGCGTGACGCGCAAGAAGGAGCGGCGCTGCATGGACGGCCGCCTACGCCGACACGCCTTCCGCCGCGGCGAGGCGGGGCCGGCCCTCGCGGTAGGCCAGCAGCGTCGCCAGCAGGCCGCACGCCCCGCCGAACGCCAGCCAAAAGGCCGGCGCGGCACGGTTGCCGGTCGCCTCGATCAGCCAGGTGGACACCAGCGGCGTGAACCCGCCGAACAGCGCGGTCGCCAGCGAGTAGGCGAGCGAGAACCCGGCGGTCCGCACGCTCGGCGGCACGATCTCCGTCAGCGCCACCACCATGGCGCCGTTGTAGCTGCCATACAGGAACGACAGCCACAGCAGCACGATCAGCATGTGGGCGAACGAGGCATGGCCGACCAGCCAGGCCAGCGCCGGGTAGGCGGTCAGCAGCGTGAGGGTGGAGAACACCAGCAGGATGGGCCGCCGCCCGATCCGGTCCGACAGCGCCCCCATCACCGGCAGCCAGATGAAGTTGGACAGCCCGACGCAGAAGGTGACGACCAGGCTGTCGGCGTCGGACAGCTTGAGCACGCTTTTGCCGAAGGTCGGAGTGTAAACCGTGATCGCGTAAAAGGAGATCGTGGTCATCGCGACCAGCAGCATGCCGATCCCCACGGTCTGCCAGTTGCGGGCGAGCGAGGCGAAGGTCTCGCGGAGCGAGGGCCGGTGCTTGCGGGCCAGGAACTCCGGCGTTTCCTCGAGCGAGCGGCGGATGTGGAACAGGAACGGGATGATGAGGCAGCCGATGAAGAACGGGACGCGCCAGCCCCAGGCCGCGACGGCGTCCGGCGCCAGGAGCCGGTTCACCGCGAAGCCGATGGCGGCGGCGGCCATGATGGCGACCTGCTGGCTGCCGGACTGCCAGGACACGAAGAAACCCTTGCGCCCCGGCGGCGCCATCTCGGAAAGATAAACGGACACGCCGCCCAGCTCGACCCCGGCGGAGAAGCCTTGCAGCAGCCGGCCGGCCAGCACCAGGACCGGCGCCAGCAGGCCGATGGTGGCAAAGCCCGGCACGAAGGCGATCAGCACCGTGCCGCACGCCATGATTGAGAGCGTCACGATCAAGCCCCGGCGGCGCCCGACGCGGTCCACGTAGGCGCCGAGCAGGACCGCGCCGAGCGGACGCATCAGGAACCCGGCGCCGAACGTCATGAAGGTGAACATCAGCGAGGCGAACTCGCTGCCGGCCGGGAAGAACGCGCGGGCGATGTAGGTCGCGTAGAACCCGAACAGGAAGAAGTCGAACATCTCAAGGAAGTTGCCGCTCGTCACCCGGAGCACCGTGGCGACCTTTGAGCGGGGCGCGTCGCTTGCGGCAAGTGCGACCATGACGGCCTCCGGTGCTTGGCTTGGGACGATCGTGATTGCCGGCCCGATTGCCGGACAGCATGCGCCGGGACAGGTCCGCATGGGAAGGCGTCGCGGTGGGCCGGGGCGTCAAGCCCCCGGCTTCAACTCTAAGTGGGCCGGGTCAGGGCGAACTTGTGGTCGGCCAGGAAGTAGTCGTGGTAGCCGGCGCGGCTGATGACCTGCAAACGCAGCGTGTCCACGTAGCCGTCCTGGATCACGCGGTCGTCGATGTGAACGCCGACCACCTGGCCGATGGCCATGAAGTAGGCGGCCTCGCTTCCGTCGAGCGGCGCAAGCTCCACCGTCTTGACCAGCCGGCATTCCAGCGCCGCCGGGGCGCCGCGGACCCGGGGCGGGCGGACCAGCACGGAGGGTTCCGGCTGCAGCCCGGCGTGCTCGAACTCGCTGTGCCCGCGCGGCAGCGGCGCGGAGGTGCGGTTCATCGCGTCCCGCTGCTCCCAGGA
>CAXTUO010000450.1:0-3969 GCA_964247175.1 uncultured Acetobacteraceae bacterium
CGGCCCTTCTGGTCGCCGACCACCACCAGCGCGGCAAAGGCGAAGCGCCGCCCGCCCTTCACCACCTTCGCCACGCGGTTGATGGTGACGAGCTTGTCGATCAGGTCGTCGCCGTCGCGGTCGCGATCCCGGTCGCGCCCGCCGCGCCCGCCATCCCTAGATTCACGTGCCATGAACTTGTTCCCTCAGAACGCCAGCCCGCCCTCGCGGGCGGCGTCGGCCAGCGCCTTGACGCGGCCGTGATACAGATAAGCGCCGCGGTCGAACACGACCATGCTCACCCCCGCCGCCATGGCCCGCTCGGCCACCAGCTTGCCCACCGCCGCTGCCGCGTCCTTGTCCGCGCCGGTCCGCAGTGACTCACGCAAACCCTTGTCGAGGCTCGACGCCGCGGCCAGCGTGGTGCGGCTCGCGTCGTCGATCACCTGGGCATAGATGTGCTTGCCCGACCGGAACACCGACAAGCGCGGGCGCCCGGCGCCCTTCTGCCGCAACTGGTAGCGGAGGCGCTCGCGCCGCCGCACCTTGAGATCCTGTGGAGCGCTCATCTTACTTCTTCTTGCCTTCCTTGCGCCGGATCTGCTCGCCCTCGTACTTCACGCCCTTGCCCTTGTAAGGCTCCGGCGGGCGGTAACGGCGGATTTCCGCGGCGACCTGCCCCACCTGGCGCTTATCGACGCCGGTGAGCGTGATGGCCGTGGGCCGCGGCGTCGTGGCCGTAATGCCAGGCGGCAGCGGATACACCACGTCATGGGAGAACCCCAGGTTGATCACCAGGTTCTTGCCCTGCACGCTGGCGCGGAACCCGGTGCCGGTGATCTCCAGCGTCTTGGTGAAGCCGACCGACACGCCCTGCACCATGGACGCCAGCAAGGCACGCGTGGTGCCCCACATCATGCGCGCCTGGCTCTCGTTGCTCCGGGGCCGGATCGTGACCTGGTTGCCCTCGATCTCCGCATCAACGTGGTCGGTCAACGGCAGCGACATGGTGCCGAGCTTACCCTTGGCGGTCAGCACCCGATCCACCACCGCCACATCGACGCCGCTCGGGACGGCGACGGGATACTTGCCTACGCGAGACATCGTGTGTCCCCCCTTAGAAGACGCGGAACAGGACTTCGCCGCCGACATTGGCGGCGCGGGCCTCGCCGTCGCTCAGCACGCCGCGCGGCGTGGACAGGATCGAGACGCCCAACCCGGCATACACCCGGGGCAGCTCCTTGATCTTGGAGTACACCCGGCGGCCCGGCTTGGACACACGGGTGATCTCCTTGATGACCGGCTCGCCCTCACTGTATTTCAGCTCGATGCGCAGTTGCGCGACGCCGGGGCGCAATTCTTCCGCGGCATAGCCACGGATGAAGCCCTCGCGCTTCAGCGCCTCAAGCACGTTGGCCCGCAGCTTGGATGCCGGCGCCACGCAAACGGTGTGGCGGCTGCGCTGCGCGTTGCGGATGCGGGTGATCATGTCACCCAGCGGATCGGACATCGACATGGCGCCGCTCCCTTACCAGCTCGCCTTGACCATGCCGGGCAACTGGCCAGAACTCGCCAGGGCGCGCAGCATGTTGCGGGACAGCTTGAACTTCCGGTAGTTGCCGCGCGACCGGCCGGTGAGCGCGCAACGCAGGCGCACCCGCACCGCCGCCCCGTTGCGCGGAAGCTGCGCCAGCTTCATCGACGCCTCGAACCGCTCCTCGACCGGCGCCGAGCGGTCCATGACCTGGGCCTTGAGTTCGGAACGCTTCGACTTGTCGCGGGACGCCATGCGCTCCCGCTTCAGGTTGCGGTTCACCGCGGATGTCTTGGCCATGTGCTGCACTCCTCGGAACCTGCCGCGCCCCGAAACGGGGACGCCGGCGGTTTTCCCAACGCGTTGATGTCTGGCTTAGGCGGCGAACGGCACGTCGAACGCCTTGAGCAGCGCCTTCGCCTCGGCGTCGGTCTTGGCCGTGGTCACGAACACGATGTCCATGCCACGGACATCCGTAACCTTGTCGTAGTCGATCTCCGGGAAGATGATCTGCTCCTTCAGCCCCATGGCGAAGTTGCCGCGGCCGTCGAAGCCCTTGCCGGCCGGGATGCCGCGAAAGTCGCGCACCCGCGGCAGGGCAATCGTCACCAGCCGGTCCAGGAACTCGAACATCCGCGACTTGCGCAGCGTCACCTTGCAGCCGATGGGCAAGCCCTCACGGATCTTAAACCCGGCGATGGCCTTTTTCGCCAAAGTCTTGACCGGCTTCTGCCCGGCGATCAGCGTCAGCTCCGCCAGCGCGGCGTCAAGCTTCTTCTGGTCGCCCGCGGCTTCGCCTACGCCCATGTTGATAACGATCTTCTCGAGCTTCGGCACCCGCATCGGGTTCGTGTAGTTGAACTCGGACTGCAGCTTGGCCTTGATCTCCGAGTTGTAGCGCTGCTGCATCCGCGTCATCTCGCGCGGGGCGGCAGGCGCGGCCGTCTCGGTCGTTGTCTCGCCCATGGTCCTTAACCCTCGATCACGGCGCCGCCGGGCCGCGCAACGCGGACCTTGCGGCCGTCCTCCAGCACCCGGAACCCGACACGCGTCGGCTTGTCCGTCTTCGGATCAATCAGCATGATGTTCGACAGGTGGATGGCCGCTTCCTGCTCGATGATGCCGCCGGGCTGCCCCATGCCTTGCGGCTTGGTGTGCTTCTTGGCGATCTTCACGCCCTTCACCACGGCGCGCTCGTCCTTCGGCAGCACGCGCAGCACCTCGCCGCGCTTGCCCCTGTCGGCGCCGGTGATGACCACGACGGTATCGCCCTTGCGGATGCGCGCGGCCATCACAGGACCTCGGGGGCGAGCGAGATGATCTTCATGAACTTGCGCCCACGCAGCTCGCGCACCACGGGTCCGAAGATGCGGGTGCCAATCGGCTCCTGCGACTTGTTGACCAGCACCGCCGCGTTGCGGTCGAAGCGGATGGCGCTGCCGTCGGCCCGGCGCACCGGGAAGGAGGTCCGCACGATCACCGCCTGGTGCACGTCACCCTTCTTCACCTTGCCGCGCGGGATGGCCTCCTTGATGGACACCACGATGACATCACCGACCGACGCCGTCTTGCGCTTCGACCCGCCCAGCACCTTGATGCACTGAACACGGCGCGCGCCGGAGTTGTCGGCGACCTCCAGGTTGGATTCGACTTGGATCATTTAAATCGCCCCTAGCTCGGCGCCTGCTCGGCGACCTGATCAGCCTCGGCGGCCGCCGCCTCGGCCCGCACTTCCTTGGCGTGCGGCACCCGCACGGCGAAGGAAAAGCCCGGCGGCGGCGGCACCGCTTCCCCGTTGCGCTCCATCAGCAGCCACGTCTTGCGCTTGCTGATCGGGCGGCATTCCTCGATCCGCACGGTGTCGCCGATCTTGCAGATGTTCGTATCGTCATGCGCCGCATACTTCTTCGAGCGGCGGATGAACTTCTTGTACAGCGGATGGATGACGCGGCGCTCGACAAGAACCGTGATGGTCTTGTCCATCTTGTCGCTCGTCACCCGGCCGGTCAGGACGCGCCTCGGCATCGCCCTACTCCTTTGTCTTTGCGGAGGGGGCGGCGGACCGCTTCTGCTCCGTCATGATCGTCTTGACGCGGGCAATGTCGCGCCGCACCTGGCGGACGCGGGCCACGCCCTCGGTCTGCCCCGTCGCCCGCTGGAAGCGCAGGTTGAACTGCTCCTTGCGCAGGTCGAGCAACATGGAGGGCAGGTTGTCCGCCCCCTTGGCGCGGATGTCGGCTGGCTTGGTCATGCTTAGGCTTCCCCGAGCCGGGTCACGAACTTGGTGCGGATCGGCAGCTTCGCCGCCCCCAAGGTCAGCGCCTCGCGCGCCAGCTCAGGCGCCACGCCGTCGATCTCGAACATGATGCGCCCCGGCTTCACCCGGCACACCCAGAATTCTGGGCTGCCCTTGCCGGACCCCATGCGGACCTCGGCCGGCTTCTGCGACACCGGCA
>CAXTUO010000451.1:0-2993 GCA_964247175.1 uncultured Acetobacteraceae bacterium
GTTCGCCGACACGCTCGCCCGGGCGCTGGACGCGGGCGACGTGGCGGCGGTGCAGCTTCGGCTGAAGGAGGCGGATGACGATGCGTGGCGTCGGGCCATCGACGCGCTCCGCCCGGTGGCGCAGTCCCGCGGCGTCGCGTTCCTGCTGAATGACCGGGCGGACCTGGTGCGCGCCACCGGCTGCGACGGCGCGCATGTCGGGCAAACCGACATGGCGGCGCCCGAGGCGCGCAAGCTGCTGGGCGAGGACCTCACGCTGGGCGTCACCTGCCATGACAGCCGGGACCTCGCGATGGAGGCGGGCGAGGCCGGCGCGGACTACGTGGCGTTCGGCGCGTTCTTCCCGACGGCGACCAAGGAGGCCCCGACCCGCGCCGAACCCCAACTGCTCGCGTGGTGGGCCGAGCTGATGGAACTGCCTTGCGTCGCCATCGGGGGCATCACGGCCGCGAACTGCGCGCCGCTGGTGCAGGCCGGCGCCAACTTCCTCGCGGTGGTCGGGGCGGTCTGGCAGCACCCGGACGGCCCGGCTGCCGGCGTCCAGGCGATGAACGCCGCGATAACCGCCGCCCGCTGATCAGCGCCGGCTCACCGGTGGCTGCTCGACGAGCTGGTGCCGCCGCGCGCCCCGGTTTCCGGGTTCACGTCGCTGCTGCTCGGCTCCCCGGCGGGGCCGGTCGGCATGGTTCCGCAGGCGGCCAGCGCCAGCATCGTCAGCAACATCATCAGGCGCATGAGTGGGAGAACTCCTTAGCGGGAGGGCGGGCCATTGACGAAGCCGGGTTCCTCGGGATTGACCCGGCTGGCCGGACTGGGTTGGATCCCGCCGGTATAGATGCCATCAGTGGCCCGGCTGTTGCAGGAGATGGGCAGCGCGAGCGCCACCCCGGCCAGCACCGCCGCGTTGCGGACGGCACGCTTGATTGCATTGCGCATCCCCCGGCAACGCCGCGCGGCGGCTTGCGTTCCGGTCAGCAGACGTTGCCGCGCAGCGACCAGGCCAGCACGCGGCCGTCGCCGACCTCGAAGGTCGTCTCGCAGCTCCGCTCGATGATCTCGGCCGGGAAGCCGCCGTAGGTGCCGTATCCCGGGCCGAAATAGCCGAAGCCGCCGAAGAACGGCCCGCCCCCGATCAGGTCGGCGCGCTGCTCGGAATAGGCCAGGAACTTGCGCCCGCCCGTCTCGTAGGTGCGGGACGGGACGCCAAGGCGACGCACCAGCTCCGCCTCCGGCTGGCCCACAAGCGTCGCCAGGAACGCCGGGCGGTCGAAAGCCGGGCCGCATCCGGCGAGGACGGCCGCCAGCAACAAGGGCAGGACAGGCTTCATTGTCCAGGACTTGGCGGCGGCGGCACCCGTTTCAATCAGGCAGCCAAAGCACCTGGCCGATGCGGTCGGCGCCGGCGGCCAGCATCGCCAGGCGGTCAAAGCCGAGCGCGATCCCGGACGACGGCGGCATCCCGTGGCGGAGGGCGGCAAGGAAGTCCTCGTCCAGCGGCCAGTCCGGGCCGTACAGCGCATGGCGCCGGGCACGGTCCTCGACGAAGCGCGTTTCCTGCTCGGCCGCGTCGGTCAGCTCCTCGAAGGCGTTGGCGAGTTCCATGCCGCACACGAACAGCTCGAAGCGCAGCGCCACGCGCCCGTCCGCCGGGTCGCGCCGGGCGAGCGCCGCCTGGGCGGCAGGCCAGTGGGTGAGGAAGGTGGGATGCGCCCGGCCCAGATGCGGCTCGACCCGTTCCAGCAGCAGGCGGAAGAACAGGTCCTCCCAGGTTTCACCCGTGCGCAGCGCCACGCCGGCGCTTTGGGCGAGGCTGGAAACGTTGCCTGCGGTGCCGAGCACGTCGGCCCCGGCATAGCGGTGGAACGCTTCGGCGACCGTCAGGCGCTCGAAGGCGGCGAGGCTGGTCTCAACCCCGCCGCTCGTCACGACCGGGGGCAGCACGGCACGGAGCAGGGTCGCGGTTTCGTCCATCAGGCCGCCGAAACGGAGGCCAGGGCGGTACCATTCCAGCATGGTGAACTCGGCGGCGTGGCGGGCGCTGTTTTCGCCATCGCGCCAGACCCGGGCCAACTGGAACACCGGGCCGGCCCCGGCGGCCAGCAGGCGCTTCATGGCAAACTCGGGGCTGGTGTGCAGCCATAAGGTGCGGCCCGCGCCGTCCGGGCGGTGGATTGTGGTGCGGAGCGCGCGAAGGTGCACCTCCTCGCCCGGCGCCGGGACCGCATAGGGCGTCTCGACCTCGGTGTAGCCGCGTGCATTGAAGAAGGCACGGGTCGCCTGCGTCAGCAGCGCCCGGCGGCGCAGGAAGGGCAGCCGGTCGGCGAAACTGTCGGGGTGCCAGGGGGGCAGCGGCATGGCGCGACCCTAACGCCACTTCCGCAGCCGGGCCACTTCCGTAGCCGAGCCACCCGGACTATTTCTGGTCCATGGGAACATTGCCGGAACCGCTGCCCGAGCCGTTCGCGTCCTGGTTCGCCCGGCGCGGCTGGGCGCCCCGGCCGCACCAGCTTGCGATGGTCGCGGCGGCGCGGGCCGGGCAAAGCGCCCTGCTGATCGCGCCGACCGGCGGCGGCAAGACCTTGGCCGGGTTCCTCGCCAGCCTGATCGACCTCGCCGCGGCGCCGCGCGCCGGGCTGCACACGCTGTATGTCAGCCCGCTCAAGGCGCTGGCCACCGACATCGCCCGCAACCTGCTGGCGCCCGTGGAGGAGATGGGGCTGGGCATCGCGGTCGAGACCCGGACCGGCGACACCCCGGCCAACCGACGCAAGCGGCAGAAGGAGCACCCGCCCAACTTCCTGCTGACCACGCCGGAAAGCCTGGCGCTGCTGCTGTCGCAGGCGGAAGCGCCGGAGATGTTCGCGGGGCTGTCCACCGTGGTGATCGACGAGGTGCACGCGCTGGCGGGCACCAAGCGGGGCGACCAGCTTGCCTTGTGCCTGGCGCGGCTCGGGGTGCTCGTGCCGGGCCTACGCCGGGTCGGCCTGTCGGCG
>CAXTUO010000451.1:3003-3965 GCA_964247175.1 uncultured Acetobacteraceae bacterium
CTGCTGGACTACGTGGGCGCGGGGGCGGTGCCGGAGCTGATCGAGGTGGCACAGGGCGCGCCGCCAACCCTTTCAATTCTGCTGCCGGACGGCCGCCTGCCGTGGTCGGGGCACATGGGCCTCAACAGCGCGTCGGCGATCCTGGAGCGCATCGGCGCGCACCGCATGACCATCGTGTTCGTCAACACCCGCGCGCAGGGTGAGATGCTGTTCCAGGCGCTGTGGAAGATCAACGCGGACACCCTGCCCATCGCGCTGCACCACGGCAGCTTGGACATCGGGCAGCGCCGCCGCGTGGAGGCGGCGATGTCCGCCGGGCAGCTGCGCGCCGTGGTGGCGACCTCCTCGCTCGACCTCGGCATCGATTGGGGCGGGGTCGATCTGGTGATCCAGGTGGGCGCGCCGAAGGGGGTGAGCCGGCTGTTGCAGCGTGTCGGCCGGGCCAACCACCGGATGGACGAGGCGTCGCGCGCCATCCTGGTGCCGGCCAACCGGTTCGAGCTGCTGGAATGCGAGGCGGCCATCGAGGGCGTCGCGGCGCGCGAGCAGGACGGCGACCCGCCGCGGCCCGGCGGCCTCGACGTGCTGGCCCAGCACCTGCTGCTGATGGCGGCGGGCGCCCCGTTCCACCCGGATGCGATGTACGACGAGGTGCGCCGCGCCGCGCCCTATGGCGGGCTGACGCGGACGGACTTCGACGACGTGCTGCGCTTCGTGGAGGACGGCGGCTACGCGCTGGCAGCCTATGACCGCTACCGCAAGCTGTTCCGCGACGCGGACGGCCTGGTGCACATCCGGGGCGAGCGGGTGGCGCGCATGGCGCGGATGAATCTCGGCACCATTGTCGAGGCGCCGTTGCTCAAGGTGCGGCTGGCCGGGCGCGGCGGGGGGGCGCTCGGCGAGGTGGAGGAAAGCTTCGTCAGCATGATGGTGCCCGGCGACACCTTCATGTTCGCCGGGCG
>CAXTUO010000452.1:0-3962 GCA_964247175.1 uncultured Acetobacteraceae bacterium
CCGGACGTGACGAATCACCTTGAAGCTGCTTGGCACATACTCCAGCACCTCGCGCGGGAGCGGGACGACGGCAGGCGTCGCGCCCGGCGCCGGCCTGCGTGACGCCGCGTCGATCACGCCCTTGCCGAACACCAGCAGGTCCCTGCGGAATTGGCGGTCGCCATCCGCGCTGCGCGCTACCCGGAGTGCCACGCCTCGTCCGGCCGGTGCGGGTTGGTCTGCAGGAACACCGCCATGTGGCACGCCTTCAGGCCCTCGGCGCGCAACTTCTCCCCGGCCCGGCTGGCATAGGCCGCGACCGCTTAGCTCGCGCAACGGGCGGTCTGACGCCAGCCCGGCCCACGCGGCCCGCCGACTGGGTCACACCAGCCGATTGGCCACTGCCTCTCCCGCGAACAGGGCGCGCATGCTGTCCGCGAGCAGCCGTGCCATGGCGACGCGCGTCCGCATGGTCGCACTGCCGATATGCGGCAGGCCGAACACATTCGGCAGGGTGCGGTAAGCCGGGTCGATCCGCGGCTCGTTCGCGAACACGTCGAGGCCTGCGGCGGCGACCTTGCCGCTCCGCAGAGCCGCGATCAGGGCGGCGTCATCAATGACGTCCCCGCGCGAGATGTTGGTGATAATCGCGCCGTCCGGCAGCTGTGCGATTGCCTCGGCCCCAATCAGCCCACGAGTTTCGGGCGTGGACGGGCAGGCGACGCACAGGAAGTCGCTGTTCGGCAGCAACCCGGCCAGCGTCCTGTGGTAGTGCCCGCCTTCGCCATGCTCGTCAGGCAGGCGCGTGCGGTTGTGGTAGTGCACCTCCATGGCGAAGCCGCGGGCGCGCCGGGCGACTGCACGGCCAATGCGGCCCATGCCGACAATGCCAAGGCGGCTGCCGTAAAGGTCCGTTCCCGGCAGCTGCAACGGCGTCCAGCCCGTCCAGCGCCCGCTGCGCACCAGGTCGAGCCCCTCGACCACGCGCCGGGCTGCGCCGAGCATCAACAGAATGGCAGTGTCCGCACAGGAGTCGCTCAGCACGTCTGGTGTGGACAGAACGGCAATCCCGCGGGCCTGCGCCGCTTGAAGATCGATGTGGTCATGCCCGACCGAGTAGGTGGCGATCACCCGGACACTGTGAGGCAGGGCCGTGATGGTGGCTGCGGTCAGGGTGTCCGTCGCCGTCACCACCACGCCCGCCGCCGCCTCGCATGCCGCAATCAGTTCGGCGTCCGCCAGCGTCCGCCCGTGCTCGTTGAACCGGCTGGCGAAATGCCGGGCAAAGGGCACCTGCGCCGGGCCGGGCAGGGTACAGGCAACGAAAACATCTTGCGGCATTGGATCAGCCCCTGGTGAGTTGACTGGGGACAACGACACGTCGGCACCGTTTGGGTTAAAGCATGCCCCTGCCTGCGGCTGAAACCGAGAGCTCACTTCGCAGCAAGCCCGTGCGGATTGGTTTTCGCCAGCTGATGCAAACCGGCCAACGTAATCCTTGGTTGCAGCCGGGGTTGCAATAGGTGTGGAAGCACTTCGCCGTGCGAACGTCTGCAACCCTGTGCTTGACGCTTGTGAGCAGCCGGTTCGTTCTTCGGCCATCCCGAGCGGTAGGAGGGGACTTGATTGCGCGCCCTTGCCCAAGGGCTGTGCCACGGCCCATTCAGGCGCTTCATCAATGGCCACACCGAAGTGCCAGCCCTGGATGAGGATGGAACGCGATGCACACTTCGAATTTCTCCGCCGCGCATCGTAGGGGCGCAATCGCCGCCCTTGCAGCCGCAGGGCTGGGCGCGGCTGCTGGCCCGGCCCGTTCCCAGGCCCACCGGCCACGTGGAGCCGGACATGTCGTGCTGCTCGGCGACTCCTCCTTCGACAACAAGGCTTATGTGGGTGGCCAGCCCGACGTGCTGGCCCACCTGCGCGGGCAGCTGCCGCATCCATGGCGGGCGACGCTGGCGGCGGTGGACGGCGCGGTGGCCGGCGATGTGCAAAGCCAGCTCGCCCGTGTTCCAGCCGATGCCACGCATCTGGTGATCAGCGTCGGAGGCAACGACGGGCTCCGGCGGGAAGGCGTGTTCGGGGAAGCCGCGCGGAGCGTCGGCGAGGGTGCGGCCAAGCTTGCGGAGGTGCGCGAGCGTTTCCGGCAGGACCATGGCGCCATGCTCGGCGTGGTTCTCGGGCGGGGACTGCCCACGGCACTCTGCACCATCTATGATCCGCGCTTCACGGACCCGCTGCGCCAAAGGCTGGGTGTGACGGGCTTGGCGCTGTTCAACGACGTCATCATCCGGGCCGCCTTCGCCCAGGGCCTGCCTGTGCTCGATCTGCGGCTCATCTGCGACGAGGATGCGGACTTCGCCAACCCGATCGAGCCCTCGGGACAGGGAGGAGGAAAGATCGCCGCGGCGATTGTGCAGCTTCTCTCGGAGCATGATTTCGGAAAGCGGCGTTCCGAAGTGTTCACAGGGAGACATAGGGGGTAGTGGCCGTCGCCGAACCCGCCATGCACGTCGCCGGGTTCGACCCTTTCGGTCCTTCGCAGCAGGCCGCCTATTTTGCTCAGCAGCATGCGAGCAAATACCGAAAGCGTGTTCCGGCAGCTTCAACGGCCCGAGCTATGCTCGGGCGCCACGGATCAGGAAGGCTGCCATGTACCTCGCCCGCTTCTCGTATGATGTGCTGCCGGCCAACCGTCAGCAAGCCCTCGATTTCGTGCGCCGTGAGGTTGAAGCGGCGCGCAGCGATGGCCTCACGGCCCGGTTGCTGATCCCGCTGACGCGGGCGCAGGGTGGAGCGGCTTTGCAGTTCGAGGTCGCGTTGGCCAGTCTCGATCAGCTTGACCAGTTTCGGCAACGCGGTGCGGGATCGACCAAAGAAACCGGCGACTGGATGCGCGCATTCAGCGACATTCTCCTGTCTCCTCCCGCGGTTGAGATCCTGAGAGTGGACGAGAGCCAAGCCTCGTAGATCGCCAGCCGCCCTCGGGCGTGAAATGGTCCGATGGCGACCCAAGTTGGTCGCAGGGCGGCACGCTGGCCGATCCAGAAGGCGGACACTTGCCCCGTTACGGCGGGGCAGCTCAGCGCCCACTGCGGTCATTCCGAGAGGCTGTCCCGGTGCTCTGAAGCGGACGTTCGTTGAGCCTCCTGGCTTGTCCGCGAATGTCCGCCGGGAGTGCAGGGCGTGGGTGCGGCTTGGATGTCCAACAAACAGCACGCGGTTCGCGTTCTTCGTCTCGCAACCGTTGCACGCGCCCGAGAGTTAGGCCTGCAATGATCTCCTCTCTTCCCGCATCGCTGGCGAGCTGGCGCGACCGGCCCCGTGTGCGCCGGCTGAACGAAGCTCCTGTCCGGAACACGGGCCGCTACGTGCTCTGCTGGCTGCAGCAAGCGCTGCGGGCGCGCGACAACCCGGTGATCGACGCGGCGGTGGTGCTCGGAAACGAGCTCGGGCTCCCGGTGCTCGTCTACCACGGGCTTCGCGAGGACTACCCGTTCGCCTCGGACCGGCTGCACCGCTTCATCCTGGGCGCGAGCCGGGATGTCGCGATCGGGTGCGAGAAACGCGGCCTCGCTTGCGTCCAGTATGTCGACCGGGCGGGAAAGCGCGAAAAGGGGCTGGTGTATCGCCTGGCCGCCGATGCCGCGGCGGTGATGCTGGAAGACCAGCCCGCCTTTGTCGCGCAATGGCAAGCGGAACGCGTGGCGGCCAAGAGCCATACTGCCGTGTTCGCCGTCAATGCCGCATGCCTGGTCCCGCCCGCGGCGCTTGACCAGGGCATCGGCACCACCTCGGCCTTCCGCCGCCGGCACGAGAAGGCGCGCGAGGACTGGTGGTTCTGGACCGACGAGGAGCCCGTGGCCGGCCCGTATGACGGCCCCCTCCCTTACGAGCCCGACCGCCTGGCCAAAGTGTCGGACACGGAGCTCGACGCGCTGGTCGCCTCGCTCGACATCGACCACGCGCTGCCGCCCAGCGCC